>JAITJU010000171.1 GCA_031278735.1 Zoogloeaceae bacterium | reverse complement strand
CAAAGGGGCGCGCCTTGCGAAACGAAACCTAGGCTTGCCCCCTGACACTGGCTATATTCCGCGAGGTTCCCCGCCCACGTTCCCCTGAACTCCTAGGGTCCCTTGCATTGCGTGGAAAGGAATGATCAGGTTTTGCCCATAGAACATAGAATCGTCCAAACCCGTGCGATAACGTCCAAGGGTATCCAGCACTGTTTGGGGGTATTATTGGGGGTATATCCAAAATTCAAAAACACGAAAGCGGCTATTCATGCTGCTTGTGGCGGATACTTCGATTCTGAGACTGCCACCAAACAACCATCCAAAGCAGTCCGATGAAGGCCGGAAACTCCAGTAAATACAAGGGTTCCGGCCTTTTTCTTGTCCGATGATTCAGCAAGCGACTGTTTTATGGAGGGCAATAAATGGCCAGGAAAAATGAAGAATGTTCCTGTCGAGCCCAGTCTTTTTGCGCGTCTAACATTTGCTTACATGCAGGAAACGAAAACTGACATCTAATGCGCCGCGCCTCGCTTATAGTGAAGCCGTACCCCCTCTCTCGATATTTTCGAGATTCTCCCCCGCTTTTGCGGCGGGGGATTTTTCTTTCTTGATGGACGGCATGTTTCACCTGGAGGGTTTCACCATGAAAAAGGTTTCCTTGCTGTTTTCTCTTCTGTTCTGCGTGGCGTTCAGCGGTGCGGCGTTGGCGGATCGGGATCGTCATTCGCAGCGTATGCCGTCCGCGAAAGCTGGACATTTCACGCAAAGAACCGTCGTCGACTACCGCCGCGCGCGTCCGGCACCCGTGATCGTCTATCGTTCCGCGCCCGTGCTTGTCTATCGTTCCGTCAGGCCGGCGGCGTATTCGCAGCCCGTCGTGATTTATCGCGAACCCGTGGTCGTTTATGAAGAAGCGCCCATTATCCATGAGGATACCCCAGATGTTTCCGGCGAGGCGCGCGGCGGCGGCAACACCGCCGCCAAAATCGTCGGCGCCGTTGCGGGCGGCGTCATCGGCAGCCGTTTCGGCGGCGGCAATGGCCGCCTTGCCGCTACTGCGGCAGGCGCTGTGCTGGGCAGCATCATCGCGGACGAACTGGCGCAATAAGGGCGTGACGACAATCCATCAGGCGCAATATCCGAGGCTGGCTGCGCCGACCCCGGATTGAGGGCGGAGATGGAAAAGCGAGATTGAGGATAATTCATGGAGCGGGCGATGGGAATCGAACCCACGGCGCTGGCTTGGGAAGCCAGGGTATTACCATTATACGACGCCCGCACAAGAGAGCGCTGACGCGAAAAATGAGCGCGGTCAGCGATACAGAGAAGCCGACGCCGAAGCGCCGGAAAGCGGATTGTATGCTTTCCTGACGGCGGATTCAAATGCGGTTGAAGCAAGGCGTTTCATGTCGCAAGGCGTTTCATGTCGCGCCGCCGGATGCCAGCAGGTTCTTCAGGGCGGCGATGCGGGCGGAAAGGGCGGCTTTATCAAGGACGGGCTGGTTTTTGCCGCCCAGAAAACGGATGTCCCCGTGTCCCAGTTCGTCGATGAAGCGCGAGGGTTTTACGCTCAGCCATTGTTGCTTCTGTTTGCGGCGCTCGCAATAAAAAATAGACAGGCTTTGCCGGGCGCGCGTCATGCCAACGTACATCAGGCGGCGTTCTTCTTCCACCTTGCCGCTTTCCACGGATTCCCGGTGCGGCAGAATGCCTTCTTCCACGCCGACCAGGAACACGTGCGGATATTCCAGTCCTTTGGCCGCGTGCAGGGTGGAAAGCTGCACCGCGTCTGGCGCGGCGGCGTCTTCCTTGTCGAATACGCCGATGAGCGCGATGCGCTGCGCCAGATCGATGAGATTTTTGCCTTCGGCGAATCCCTTTTTTCCCAGCCAATGCGTGAATTCACAAACGTTGTCCCAACGGTCTTGCGCGACGCGGGCGTCTTCGTGCTCCTGGAGATGACGCTCGTAGCCGATGCCGGACAAAAGTTCGGCCAGCGCCGTATCGACGCTCGCTTGCTGTGCCCGCCGTTCCATGCGATCGACGAACTGGCAAAAGCCGGAAAGCGGCTCGAGCTGGCGCGGGGAAAGGTGTTGGGACAGCCCGGTTTCGCGCGCGGCGTGAAAAAGTGAGAGATGACGCCCTCCCGCGTAATTGCCCAGCGTTTGCAGGGTTTGCGTGCCGATGCCGCGCCGGGGCGTGATCGCGGCGCGAATGAAAGCGGGATCATCGTCGGGATTGGCGAGAAGGCGCAGCCAGGCGAGCACGTCCTTGATTTCCGCCTTGTCGAAAAAGGATAGTCCGCCGGAGAGCGCGTAGGGAATGCGCTGATCGCGCAATTGCTGCTCGAACAGGCGGGCAAGGTGGTTGGAGCGGTAGAGAATGGCGTAATCCGACCATTTGCCCTGATGCGTCAGGCGATGCGCCTGCAGGCGCGTCACCACGCTTTGCGCCTCGCGCTCGTTATCGGGGCAGATGGTCACGCTCACCGGCTCGCCTTGCCCCAATTCCGACCAGAGTTTTTTTTCGAAGATCTTGGCGTTATGGGCAATGACGTTGTTTGCCGCGCTCAGGATGCGCAGCGTCGAGCGATAGTTTTGTTCCAGTTTGATGATTTTGAGGCGCGTGAATTCCTCGGCCAGTCTTTCCATGTTGGCGGCGTCCGCGCCGCGCCAGCCATAGATGCTTTGATCGTCGTCCCCCACCGCCGTGAATTGCGCGCGCGCGCCCGTCAGGAGTTTCAGCAGGCCGTATTGGCAGGCATTGGTGTCCTGATACTCGTCAACGAGCAGATAGCGAAAACGATTCTGCCATTTCTGGGCGATTTCCGGCTTTTCCATGAACAGCAGGACGGGACGCAAAACGAGATCATCGAAATCCAGCGCCTGATAACTTTTCAGCGTGGCCTCGTAAGCGGGATACAGACGCGCCGCCAGTTTTTCCGTTTCGTTGCTGGCGTGTCGCGCGGCTGATTCCGGCAGGATGCGCGCGTTTTTCCAGTTGGAGAGAATGCCTTGCGTCTGGCGCAGTCTGGCCTTGTCCGCGCCGCCCGCCAGTTCCGCGATGACGGCAAGGGCGTCGCTTGCGTCGAAGATGGAAAAGCGCGGCTTGTAGCCGATGGCGGCGGCTTCTTCGCGCAGGATGCGCGCGCCCAGGGCGTGAAATGTGGAAACCTGCAAGGCGTCCGCCGCCTGCCGCGAAACCAGCTTGCCCACCCGCGTCTGCATTTCCCGCGCCGCCTTGTTGGTGAAGGTGATGGCGGCGATCTGGCGCGGCTCGAATCCGCATTCCTTGATGAGATGCGCGATTTTCTGCGTGATTACCTGCGTCTTGCCCGACCCGGCGCCCGCCAACACCAGCAGCGGCCCGTCGAGGTGCTGGATGGCTTCGCGCTGGCGGGCATTCAGTCGCGGCGGCATCGCCCTTTCAGACACTGAGCGATTCCAGCGCCGCCGCGCTGGCCGCAAAGCCCATGCAGGCGGTCACGCAGACCGAAGAGCCAAACCCGGCGCAGCTCAAGCCTTGCAAGGCGGCGTCCTCACATGCCTGTTGCGGGTAGCGCAAGGGTTCGCTGGAATAAATGGCCGTGACGCCGAATTTCTTGGGCGCCTTGGGAAACGCGTAAGTCCGGCGCAGTTGGGCGCGCGTCTTGGCAAGCAGCGGGTCCTGGCGGGTGAGCGCGAGATCGGCGCGGCAGACGCGGGTGGGATCGCGCTGTCCGCCGGCCGCGCCGACCGTGATGATGGGGCGTTCCAATTCCCGACAGCAGGCAATCATCGCCGCCTTGGCGCGCGTCTGGTCGGCGGCGTCGATGATGACGTTCATATCCGGCGTGAAGAACGCGGCGACATTGTCGGGATTGACGAAATCCTCGATGCAGTGTATGCGGCATTGCGGATTGATGGCCTGGACGCGCTCGGCCATGACGATGATCTTGGCCTTGCCGTATTCGCCTTCCAGCGCCTGTATCTGCCGGTTGGTGTTGGATTCGGAAACCGCGTCGAGATCGATCAGGGTGAGATGCCCGATGCGGCTTCTCGCCAGCGCCTCCACCGCCCAGGAACCAACGCCGCCCACGCCGACGACGCAGACGTGCGCCGCCATGAAGCGTTGTTCGGCGGCCTCGCCATACAACCGCCGCACACCGGAAAAACGACGCGCCATGTCCGCGTCCGCAAGCAAGGCGTTCATCAGGAAAAAGTCTCCAGGGTGCGGCGAATGACCACGTTGAACGGCAACGTCCATTCGGGCGCGAACTGGTTGTTGCAGGCGTTGACTTCGGCAATGGCGCGCAGCACGGAGCGGTTCTTGCCCCGATGGCTGTGTTTCAGCATGATGGATTCAAAGGCGTCGACGATGGCGATCAACTTGGCGCCGGGACAAATCTGTTCGTGGCGCAGGCCGTTGGGATAACCGCTGCCGTCGGGCATTTCATGGTGCTGGGCGACCATTTCGGCCGCGCTTTCCCAGTTGGGCATTCGTTGCAGCAACCCCGCGCCGTAGCCGGGATGCGCGCGCAGGGCGAGCCTTTCCTCGGCGCTGATGTTGCTTTTGCTGTGTTTGAGCCAGATGTTCTCCGGCAGCATCATCATGCCCACGTCGTGCATGTAAATGGCCGCTTCGAGTTGCACGGCGTCGACGGCGGCGACGGCCTTGTTGGTTTCCACCGCGAGACGCAGGATGCGATTGGTGCGCCCCTTGAAGAGCGGAGAACGGCTTTCCAGTTGCAGGGCGAGAAGGCGGAAGAATTGCAGGTCGACGGCAACTTCCTGATTGTTTGCCGCCGTCAGCGTGGCGTGATTCTGTTCAAGGGAGCTGGACGCCAGCGGCGGGAAGCCGGTGACGGCCTCGATCAGTTCGCCGCAAAGGGCGTCGACCTGATCGGGTTGCGCTTGCGCGGCTTTTTCCAGACCCTGCACCAGGGCAACCAGTTCCAGATGTTCCAGCGAAGCGTGATGCAACAACGCCTCGATCGTCAGTTCCAGACGATCCAGCGCGAGCAGCACCGTTTCCGCCAAACGCTCGGAAAAGGGAATGCTTCCATCGCGAAAGCGCGCCAGGAGCGATTCGACATGATGCGTGATGGCGACGCCGACCTCGACGCGGGTCAACGCCGCGTCGCCCTTGATGTTATGCACGGCGCGGAACAGGTTGGTCACCAGCGCCGGATTGCCGGGATTCTTTCGTAGTTGCTGGACGAGGCGCTCCACTTCCGGC
>JAITJU010000140.1 GCA_031278735.1 Zoogloeaceae bacterium | reverse complement strand
GGTTCTGGGTCGTGGTGGATTTGCCTATGCCGCCCTTGCCATAGATGGCGCATTGACGAAGTTTTGCCATGGTGTAAGCTCCTTTTCACAGAGTCGGATGTTGCGGGGAATACCAGCTCGCCAATCCCTGCTGCACAAACCGAGCCAACCCCGAAAGTCTTGTACAACCCAATGATTCAAAACAAGAAACCCAAAGGACAAGGTTTTTCGTGAAATGCGGGAACATGACCACCCCTCCGGTCTTTGTAGGGCTACCGACAAAACATCCGACAAAATGCCCGCGCCAGCGCCCGTTCCGGTGCCCACCCTGCCGCGAACGGCCTGCCTGCCCCTCAATCGTTGCAACCTGCCCGCCATCATCCTCGGCAGCCTCACGTTCCAGCGCTACCCGACGCCCCTGAAACTCGACGGAGTGGAAGAACTGCACCGCGACCTTTTCCGCCGCCTGGACGACACCCGGGAAAGTCGCCGCCGGGCGGAAATCTTTCAGGATTACGTGACCGTGTACTTTCGCCTGGAACACTTGGACGAGGCTGGCTTGAGCGGGCAACGCAGAGGCCGTGCCAAGGCCAACTACATCCGCGCGATCCGGGGCTGGAGTTTCGATTCCAACAGCCGCGAAGGAGCGGTAATGAAAGCCTGGACGGAATCCCGCTTCGGTCTCCTGCCGCGCTATCACGGCGGCCCCATCCGGAATTTGACAGATCCCGGCGATCCCGCCAGCAACGCCGCCTACCGCCGTTATCAGGAAATGCGCGCAAGCGGAATCTACGGCGCCAACGCCCTGGAAAGCCAACTCGACCTCGTCTATGCCTACTGTCAATACGAATTCGCCCGCCAACACGCGCGACTCACCCACCTCTCGCTCCATCGCGGCGTAAACCGCCTGGAGGAATATGAACGCCTGGACGACGAGCGGAACGTATTGCTCCTCAACAATCTGAATTCCTTCACTGGCAATCCCGAGCGCGCCGGAGAATTCGGCGACACCATCCTCACTTTGCAAGTCCCTGTTGCCAAGATCTTTTTCCACAGCCAACTGCTGCCTGGCGTTCTCCAGGGCGAAGCGGAGTTCCTGGTCGTGGGGGGCGTCTATGAAGTAGAAAGCGCGAGGGGGTAGGTCAGGGGACAGGGGCAGAAACTCGGTGGCGCTTGTCCTTTTGTCGGAAAGACGACAATCGTCGCGCCCAACATCCCGGATACGCATGTTCGCGCCAAGCCGCGTCCGGCATGGGTTCCAGGGGAAATCGAGAGAGGGCTGGCACGGGTATTGCAGTATCCGCTTGTTCTCTTTTTTCGCGGGGAAATCCGCCGCCTTTCATGCGCGCACGGGCGCTTTCCTCCAAAACGACGAACCATGAGCGAATTGCTGCTGCTTTTGATTTCCACGGTGCTCGTCAATAACGTGGTGCTCATCAAATTCCTTGGCCTTTGCCCGGTCATGGGCGTCTCCCGCAATCTGGAAAGCGCCCTGGGCATGGGCATGGCGACGACCTTCGTGCTCACCCTGGCCACCGCCGCGAGCTGGATGCTGGAACACTGGCTGCTGGTGCCTTTCGGGCTGGAATTCCTGCGCATCCTCACCTTCATTCTGGTCATCGCTTCGGTGGTGCAGTTCACGGAGATGTTCGTGAGGAAGACCAGCCCCGGCCTCTATCAGGCCTTGGGCATCTATTTGCCGCTCATCACCACTAACTGTGCCGTGCTGGGTATCTCACTCCTGAACGTGCAGCAGGAATACGGCTTTTTCCGGAGCCTCGCCTACGCCTTCGGTTCCGCCATGGGTTTCACGCTGGTGCTGATGATTTTCGCCGGTTTGCGCGAGCGCATCGCGCTCTCCCGCGTGCCCGCCGTTTTCGCGGGAGCGCCGATTGCCTTTGTCACCATCAGCCTTCTGGCGCTCGCCTTCATGGGCTTTTCCGGGCTGAATGTCCAAGGGTAGGCGGGGGATGACAGCCATTTTGAGTCTGACGCTTCTGGGTGCCGCGCTGGGGCTGCTGCTGGGCATCGCCGGGCGGCTTCTGGCGGTGGAAGCCGACGCCGATGTCGCCGGAGTGGAAGCCCTGTTGCCCGGCACCAATTGCGGGCAATGCGGTTTTCCCGGCTGCGCGGGCGCCGCCACCGCCGTGGTTTCCGGGTCGGCTCCGCCGGGATGCTGTCCGCCGGGCGGCAAGGCGGTCGCCTTGGCGCTGGCGGAAAAACTCGGGGTGAGCCTCGATCTTTCCAGTGTGGTCGACGAGGGGCCAAAACTGGCCGTGGTGACCGAGGATTTGTGCATCGGCTGCTGCCGCTGCTTCAAATACTGCCCCACGGACGCCATTCTTGGCGCTCCCAAACAGATTCACAACGTTCTGAAGGAAGCCTGCACCGGCTGTGCCGCTTGTGTCGAACATTGTCCGACCGAGGCACTGGTCATGCAGCCGATGCCCGCAAGCTGGCAGCATTGGGTGATGCCCAAACCGGCTGCCGCCTGAAAAGGAAATCCGCATGGGCCTGATGGAAAAAATCTTCGCCCGATCCTGGGGCGTCCACCCACGGGATTACAAACGTCCCGCCGCCGACGCGCCGGTGCGTGTCATGCCCATGCCGGAGCGGCTTTATCTTTCCCTGGCGCAACATCTGGGCGCACCTGCCCGGCCTGTGGTGCTGGTCGGGCAAAAGGTGAAGAAAGGCGAAAAACTCGCCGATCCGCAAGGGCCGGTTTCTGCCGCCATTCACGCGCCGACTTCTGGCGTCATCGCCGCCATCGGGGAAATCTCCGCGCCGCATCCTTCCGGCCTGCCGGTGCAGGCAGTCATCCTGGAAGCCGACGGTCGGGACGAATGGAGCGAATCACTCCAGCCCTGTACCGACCCTTTCGGCCTCGATCCGGACGAAATCAGCCGCCGTGTCGCCGACGCTGGCGTGGTGGGGATGGGCGGCGCGGCCTTCCCCTCGGCGCTGAAACTTTCTTCCTCCCGAAAAGCGGGCGTCGC
>JAITJU010000112.1 GCA_031278735.1 Zoogloeaceae bacterium | reverse complement strand
ATTTCTGAGCAGCCTATGCGGCTGTGAACAACAGGTTCGTCCATCATGGCGTCTTGACGTATTTCTGAGCAGCCTATGCGGCTGTGAACACCAGGGCGAATGCTCCATCCGGGAATGGCAGTTTCTGAGCAGCCTATGCGGCTGTGAACAAAAGACAGATCGATAAACTTGAGCAGGAAGAATTTCTGAGCAGCCTATGCGGCTGTGAACCTCGCCGCCAACGGAATACGCGGCATTTCCTTTTTCTGAGCAGCCTATGCGGCTGTGAACAAGCATCACCAGCATCACCAGCATCACCAGCCTTTCTGAGCAGCCTATGCGGCTGTGAACTATCTGCTAAAACGTGTAACACATTGTTTTTCAATGGATACAAGCAATTTTTACTCTTTCACCCTTTTTTCGCCTATATCCCATAACTTATTGATTTCAATGCGAACTCAACGCTATCCCAAAAAAAGGGTTCAAAACCAGGGAACTGTTGGGCCGTTGCTCAAACCATAGCGGTTGAAGTTTCCGAATTTCGGTTTGGATTGCAGGGGACCGTGGCGGATGAAGAGGCGGAAAGGCTGGCCGGTGCTTTGGCTGCGCAGGGGAATGAACGGCAAGGTCAGTCGCTGGCCGCGATCAATACGGCTGTTCGCTTCCTCTTCACTGAGTTCTTCGTGCCTGTCCCGCAAGCGTTGCAGCGCAGCCTGTCGGACTTCCGCTTCGCTCAATTCTGGATGGCGACGCATTTGTCGACGGCGCAGACGTTCCGGACTGCTCTTGGTTTGCACGCGACTAACTTGGCGATATTGCGCGTTTGCCGGCACTGGGGAGATTTCGCCCAACCCCAGATGGTCGCGCATCCCTTGCAGCCAGGATTGTTGCATCAGCCCTTCCAACGCGGCGCGACTGCCGTGCAGACGCAGACGTTCTCCCAGACTGGGGCAATGCTCGTCGACATCGGGAAAACTGACGCCGATGTTGACGTCGGGCAGGGCAACCAGGGCGCGATGCAGCTTGGCGAATAAGGCGCTCATCAGGTGGGCGGCGGGAAATTCCGGATCGGGGCGGGGGCGGAGATCGAGGTAATGATCCATGATTCAATCCTTTTCTTTCTGTCCAAATACGCCGCCGCGCACCAGAACGGCAACCACGTAATGCTGGTCATCAGGGTTAGGCGCTTTATCCCTGAGTATCCAGTTGTCCAGTAAGGTATAAAAATCAACATGTTTGCCCGGTTGCCGATACGCCTTGCCTTGTGTCGTCACCGAGCCGTAGGGTTCCACGGCAATGGGCGCGCCCGCGTTCGGGTACCAGGTGTCGATGGTGCGAATGGCATTGCCGATTTTTTGCGAGTGGATGGCGGCTACCCCGTTTACTTCATACAAAGTCTTGCTCTTGTCGCCGCGCCCGCAGTCGAGGATCAACTCCTGCGACGGAAAAGCTTCCTGTCCCTCGCCGATGCGCGCATAGGCGGCGACGCGCAACAGGACATGTTCGTCGCCGCGCAATCCGGCGGCAATCAGATCGGACAATTCCTGCACCCCCGTCTGCGCAGCGTCTGGCGCCGAAAAATCGAGCAGATGGAAATCCAGCGCGTCAAACGTCCAGTTTTGTTCGGCCTCGCCATCAACCAGGCGCTCAATGCGCACTTCGATCTGTTCCGCGCCGATGCGGTTGCGCCAGAGAAAACGCCCATTGGCGAGGTTTTCGGCGTAACGACGCGCCAATTCGGCAAACTTGTTGGCATCGGCATATTCCTTGATGGCCGCCGTCAGTTTCTGGTGATAAGCGTCGCTGTTGCAGGCGGAAGGTTGCCCCGTCCCGGCCAGAACGCGCAGGGTAAAAACGACTTTCAGGGTGTCGGCCTGATGGGACAGCATCGCCACATCGACGGTTTGTAAGTTAGGCTTTTCGATGTCGGCATCCAGTTTGGCCGGATCAATATTGGTCGAGTCTTCCCCTATTTTCACCAAACGGTTGGAAATGACGCCGCGCACGGATTTGGTCTGGATGCTGACCGGCGGCCAGTTGCCGGAAGTGTTGCGTTCCTGCCAGCGTCCGGCGAAAAACAGGGCGTCGGAAGGGTCGAGCTTGCGCTCAAAGGCGAGGACGGAAGCGGTTTTGAGAGTTTGTTCATTCGGCATGATGGTTCCTTGTCAATAAAAAAAGTGGGTCAATCGAAATCAAAATCGTCGTCATCGTCCCGGCATGAGCCGGTAGTCATTGCGACAACGGTACAAGCCTGCATCTGGCACATGGTCGGCGTACCAGAGCAGGTCTTGCGGAGAATTCAGGCGATGCGGACTGAGCCATTCGCCGATGGAATAGAGACTCTCGACAAAGCAAAACGGCGTTTTGGCATCGCGCGCGTTGGCGACCGCTCCGGGATCGTGCGGCCCGCTCAGCGTGCCGTAGCCGACCGGGATGGGACGCAACCAACCACCGGGGTTGTCGCGTTTCCACTCCAGCTTTTTATCCGGCGACGTCACGCAGCGCCAGTTGACGCGCGACAACGACAGCCAGGCGTCCAGTCGGCTGGCGTCCGGGTCTTGGGCGCGCATTTCCGCGTGGCGCGCTTCCAGCAGATCGTCGCGGGAAACCAGGGTAAATCCCGGCAACAGGCGCAGCTTGGCGCGGTTGAACGCCTTTTGTTGATCCGCCTCCGTGCCAATCAGGGAAACGATGTCGGCCTTTTGCGCTCGGCTGTCAGGGAGATGCACGACGCTGCCGCCGGCAATGCGCATGGTCAGAATATGCTCGTTGACTTTCGCCGCGACGGCGTTTGCCGCATCCGTTTGCCCCAACGCCATGTGTTCGGAAAGCGTTCGGCTTTGCACCGCGAACACCAAGCTTAGATCGAGATGGATGCGGCCTTCTTCGACAATGGCATCGGGTTTTTTTATCTTGCCATCCGATCCAATTTTGGACTTGTCGAGACTAGGATTGCGCGTCAGACAAAACGCCTTGGCGAAGGTATCCTCCGCCACCTGTTCCTGATAATCATGGCAAACCACACCGACGGCATTGAAAAGCACATCCAATCCCTGCGCCGTTGTTCTGCGCTCCAGCGCCCACATCAGGCCGAGAAAGGCGCTCATGGCGGGAAAGCCATGCGTCAGCGGACTGGAAATTGCATTGGCGTTTTGTACCCGGAGGCGCGGCACGATCAGCAAATGCTCGAAATGAGGACATTTAGCCATGAGCAGACTCCAGAATACTTGCAGAAGCGTTGTATGGCATAATTGCAGAGCTGATAGCTTGTTTCCAATGCTCGGCTTCATCTTGCCCTACCGGCAAATCATGATCGTGCAAGGTATCGTTTATCTGGATTGCAAAGCCTACTGCTACCTCATTCTTCCATCCAGATGCGTTAGTAAAAGCTGCGTCTTCCTCCTCGTGACCGGCGCGTGGCGGCAAGTGGGCGCGTTCGGGGTCAAGCCAACGCTGCTCGCACAGCGGTAATTTGCATGCCTTGTCGCGCGTCCAGCCAGGCGGAAAATGACGCTGAATTGCCGAGGCAAGATCGAACAACGTTGCGCGCAACGCCTGCTCAATCGCCTCGCGTCGCTGGCGTGTCTCCTTTGTTGGCTTGGGGTCTTTTTCCAACAGGCTGCATAGATCCGCCAGTAATCCGCGCACGAATTCATCACGCTTGAAACGAACGAATACCGATTCAATATGGAAGAATTTTTGCGGACGATTTTGTGTCTCCCATGCTGGCGGCGGCAAGGAATCCAGCAAATAATTCACTCCACCGCGCTCGCTGTTTAAATGGCTGATATTTTGAGAATTGCTGCCTCCCATCTTGCGTATTGCCAAATTGCGATATTCCCGGTAAACACCATCATGCGGCTGTTTTTGGTTTTCGTAATAAGCGCGGCGCGCTTCCTTGTTGGCTTCGCCAAAACGAGCATCGCTGATTTCGGCGTGTACTACGTGCGCCAATGATGTGGCATATAGCGGCGCCAACAGGTGATACTGGGTGTCATCCACAACATCGGCACCAACCAGCCAGTACACCTGTTTCATCAACGTGTGAGATGCAAATCGACTGCATTTTTGCCGCGCAAGCTGCACCAGCACGTCCGCCCGTTCCTGCGCAAATTTTGCGTCTTGATGCAAGGCGTTTATCGCATCTTCATCTCTACTTTCGAGAAGCTGAAGAACGCTCTTCTCCTCAAAGCGTTGTTGCAGAAGCCAATAGGCAATGTAGGCCCTTTTGTTGATGGCGCCGTCTCCCGTTGCATCAATGGGGAGGCCGTCAGGTTGCAGGGAATGCGTCCCAGCTTCGGAATGCTTCGCAAACTGTTCCGGCGCGATACGAAGGCTGGTCGTGTTTTTTACTTCAGTATCGGGATGTGTTCCTTTGCTGATGTGCGTTGCCATCTGAGCACGGGCGACATTTTGTGTCGCACCATTGTGCAAAATGGATTCCAGTTCATAGGTCTCCTTGATTTCCCTGGATTTCGTCCTGGAGTTTGCATCTGTTCTTCCCTCATACTTCCGCAAGAGCAGCTCACGGCGCTCTTCTACGCATTCACGCAAGAACGCTTGGATGTCCCGTGCACGCCTTGTTTGAGTTGTTGTCATACTTGCTCCTTGTCATGATCGTTCAAAACGCTGCGCTATTACATCCTTTCTTCTTTGCAAACCCCAACACAGGATGCCATCGCCATCCGTTCGTATTCTCCAGTACGCTGGCCATCGCAAAGCGTTTCGCGCAATCGCGTAACGTCAGGTCTTGCGCTTCTGCGTACTCCCGCAGCAGCGCGATCAGGTCGTTCTGCCCCCACGGAATGATACGTGAGTTGCCATGTATGGACAATTCGATGCATTTGAACTTTCCGTTCTCCACACGCGCGTAAAGCTTCTGTTGTCCTGAGTTTTTCTGGTAGACATAGTGCAAAACCAATTTTTGCTCATCTTCATCCGGCAGGAATACCAAGTCAATTTCCTTGATGTCTGTGTCGTCCCGAAAGGGTTGTTGTTGCGGCAAAATCCAGGTCAGCGCGGCTTGCGGGGTTTGCCAGGCGCAGGCCGCATTCAGGCGCGTGTCCGGCTTTTTTCCACGAATTGGAGGTTGATGGTTTTGCATCTTCGGCAACATTTCATCGCAAAGCCTGACATGTTCCAAATCAACAAGACGGCACGTGCCTTGCAGCTCCTCTTTCGGGCGGGGCTGGATGCGCGGTCGGGCGGTGATGGCTTTGTATTCTTCATCACGCAGTAATTTCGTCAGGCTATGTTCACTCAGACGGAATTTGTCCGAATCGGATTCAAACCCTGGTTTCGTGAATGCAGATTCACCACTCTTCTCGAAATGCCGCAAATTGAACTCGAACACGAAGATATTGGGGCGGCCTTCCGGACAAGGCGCTTGGCGGTGGCGTTGCACGCGCCCGGCCAACTGGATCAGCGAGCGCATGGAGGACGGTTCGACCACCGCCCAATCGTAATCGTGGTCGCGGCCTACTTCCGTCACCGGCGAGCCGAGCACGACGAACAGGTGGTTTTGTTCCGGCGCGCTGTCGATGGCCGCACGGATTTCCGGCAATTGATACACGGCGTCCGGCTTGCGACGGTTGAGCGCCGCGTCCAATCGCGCTTCTATCGCCGAACGCAAGAGGAGCGGAAAACGCGAATGGTAAACGCACAGGTGGATACGATGGTTTTCCAGCGCGCCCCGCCCAAAAAGTTCCAGCGCCACATCGAACAGCGGCTCGATGTTGGCCATGCGCACCAAACCAAAACTTATCTGTTTGCCGCTGTGCGGACAGGTTTCATGGTGCTTGTCATGCGCGCGCACCATGGCCTCGCGTACCTGGACAGCAAACTCGCGGCGGATTTCATGAATCTGTTGGCAGGCGATATTCAACGGCAGCAGTTCGCCGCGGCGGCGCGGCTCGACTTTTTCCAGTGCCTGTACGCGCGTTTCCACGAAAGCCGCGTGCGCCTCGCCAAATGTTTTGGCGTCGGCGCAGGGGAGGCTTTGCGCGTTAAATTCGTCCACCCACAGGCAAGGGACGGATACCTCCGGCGTGTCTCGTTCGCCATCGGCGCCGCGATTTTCCCGGTAATGCCGCCTGCCGGCACGGTACGCCAGATACAAGCCCTCGATCAGGGCGGGCGGCAGGGTGGCCGAGGAAATCAGCAGACGCGCGCCCAAAAGGCCAGTCCAATGCGCCAGCCGGGTGAGCGCGGGCAGATCGTCCAAGCCGAAATCATCGAGTTCGTCCAATACCAGATCGCCGCTCATCAGGCGCAGCATGGGGGCGATCTGCCGTCCGCCGCGTTGGGATTCGGTGGCGGGCGTCAGGTGATCGATGGTGCAGACCAGCAAAGGCGCGGAAAGGATCGATTGGCAGACTGGATCGTGCATCGCTTTGTCGAGCAAACCGTGATCGGCGATCTGTCCTTCGTAGGAAACATGGCCGTCTTCTTCGATCAACGCCTGCGACGAGGCTGAACCGCTTGCCTCGGCCTGTTGCTGGTAATAATCGAACAGCGCCCGGCTGGCGGAGCCGCCGACACGGATGGCCAGTTCGTCGTCGCGCAGATGCAAATCCTGGCGATAGGCATTCCCGGTTTGCAGGGTCAATGTGCGCAGACCCAGCGCGAAGGTGCAGCGCCATCCTTGTTGCGGATCGGTGAGTGCATACATGATGCGGGCGTTCGCCAGGGTTTTGCCGCAGCCGGTGGAAGCCATGTTGATGATGAAGGCGCCATGTTCCGTCGCCTCCGCGCGCAGGCTTTCCGCCGTGTCGGCGGCCTTGTTCTGCCAGCGGAAGCGCGCTTCCCGGCTGCGTTGCTTCAAGCCGCGATGACGCGCCAGATGCGGCAGGCGGCGGACGAAATCGGGCAGGCCATGCACGATGGCGGCCACATCGCGCGCAACGCCCAGCAGGTGTTCGTCCAGCGGTTGTTTCAGATGAGGCTCGCCATACCCTTTCCCGTCCGTATTGGCGAAAAGTTTTATCTCGCCATCCTGTTGTTTTGTTTCTTTCTCCTGTTTCTGGGAGACGGGCGGCAAAGACGAATAATGATGGTCGGCCAGCATCAACGCCAGGCGTGCAAGATGCATGACATAGGGGTTTTGCAACCAATCGCCCTTGCCGGGTTTTTCGTTCAGTGCCAGCAGGCGCTGCGCGAGTTTGGCGGCCTGGGCGCGCCAGCGCGGCAGGCAGACCGGTAGCGGATGCGCGAAACTCCAGTAGGCCGCCGTCTCTTTTGCACCGGCCTCGCGCCTGCATTCGTTCCAGTCATGTTCCACGGCGACGAGCAGATTCTGCAACAACCCTGGATGATTGAATGTTGGCGAACGCTTGCCCAGCCATTGCTGCCGCGTCCCTTCCCTGACCGGCAGCACCGGCAAGCGATGGTGACTGACGATCAGCCAGCCGATGGCCGCCGCCAGCGGCGGCAATTCTTGAAAGGGCGGCGGCGCGTCATTGTCCAGCCCATCGCGCCAAAAACGCCCCGGCTGCCGCCAGATTTTGTCATCCTCCGCGAGCGTGGCCAGCCGTTGCAGCCAATCGGCATCGTCATCCTTCCCGACGAACGCCAGGAACAGGCGCAACGACACCCATTCATGGCGATACAGACTGGTTTCTTGCGGCGGATGGCGCAACCGTTCTTGGAATTCCTCGCTCGCCTTGCCCATGTCGTGCCAGAGCGCCGCCATCTGCGCGAGCAGACGGATGTCTTCCAGCGTATGCCAATCATTTTCATCCTCGCGGCGCAGGATGTCGCGGCGGGTGGTGTCGGTGGGAACCGCTCCTTGCGCGTTGAAACGACTGGCGTCGCCGACGATCCAGAGCAACTCGCTGTGGTCGAGGCCGCGAATCCAGTGGCAAGCCACCGCCGTATTCTTGCGGGCGGTTTTGCGCAGCAGTTTGCGCAAGGTATCCAGTCCGGCCTGGGTGATCGGCGTTTGCCAAACCTGGTCGCCGCGTCGCTCAGCGAATTGGTCGAGAATACGGCGGGTTTCGGTGAGCGCGCGTTTATCGCACTGGGAAATCAACAGGATGTTCACGACGCCTTCGCTTTCGATGTTTTTTCCGCCTGCGCGCCAGCTTCTGCGCCCATTTCCAGCGCCACGGCCTTCAATGTGTCAATCATGAAATCCAGCGCCTCGCAACGGGTCAGCGCCTCGATGCAGCGCTGGCGAAAATCCTGTTCTCCGTCGCCGCGCATGGCGGAAACGAAAGCCTGCGGCAGCACCACGGCATCCTTGACCAGATCGGCCACGTCGAACACCAGCGCGCCGCGACGGGTCTTGCCGTGCAACACGGCAAGCGCGTGCGGCAGGCCGAGCACCCAAGTCGCGGTGGCCGCCAATCCATAGGCCAGGTAATTACCGTGATCGAGAAAGCGGTTGGCCGGGTCGTCGCCGCCTCCCGCGCCGCGTTTTGCGCGCGTGAATTCGCCGTAACCCGTCGCCTGCGCCGCCAGGCGGAACAGTTGCTTGCTCAGGCGCGCTTCCTCGGTGAGCAGATAATCGTGACTGGGCGCCGCGTCCAGCGCCGTGAGCGAAGCGTCCAGCGCCGCGCGCAAGGATTTTTCCTCGACGGCGAACCCCGCCTCGCGCAAGACGCGATTCTCCAGCCAGTGCTGCCGCACCCGCGCCAGCCGCGCGCGTTGAAACGCCTTGGCGGCGGCGAGGCGCAAGGCTTCGTCAAACCAGAAGCGCACCCAGTGTTGCAGGTATTCGGTGGGTCGGTATTCGCTCTGCGGCGAAAACCAGGCGACTTCCACATCCGCCTCGTTGGCGGAAAAAAGCGGCGTGCCGCCGCCGCCGCAAAATCCCACCAGCACACCCGCCTTGGCCAGCTCGCGCATGGCCGCCTGGGTGACGGAGGTTCCCGTGCCCAGCAGCAGACAGGTGGTGTTGGCGATGGGAATGTTCCAGTACAGGCTCGACTTGCCTTCGTCGGTGACATACTCGACCCGCCCGCCTTTCACCAGCACCCGGCAATGCTCCAGGCAATAGAGATTGGCGCGCTTGGAATGCAGGATGGTCTTGAGATCGGAGGGGGAGAAAGCCTCCATGAACGTTTCCTTGCGCCATTGTCCGTCCTGTCGGGAATTATCCCGCATGAATCGAAACCCGCGAGCGTCAGCGTTCGTCGATTTTGAGCAGGCCGTCTTCGAACGCGACGGTCATGCCGGGGTCGCAGACAGGCTTTTTGTCGGCGCCGGATTTGCCGTACGTGCAGAGTTCCGTCGTGCTTGTGCCGCGCGCGCTTCCGCCAAGGGCGGCGGTTGCGGTCTTGCCGTCTTCATGATGAATGGAACCAAAGGATTTGCCTTTGGTTTTGACGTTGT
>JAITJU010000092.1 GCA_031278735.1 Zoogloeaceae bacterium | reverse complement strand
GGCCAAGCTGCATACCACTCGCCACGGCTACGCGCTCGACAGCTTCATCCTGCTGGACATCGTCAACAACGCCAGCGACCGCGACATGATCGCCTACATCGAAACCGAGCTGGCCGCTCGTCTTTCCGGAGGCGTTCCCGCCGAAGCGCCCGCGCCCGGGCGTCTTTCCCGGCAGGTGCGCCATTTTCCCATCGCGCCGGAAATTCACATTCACCCAGACGAGCGCGGCGACCAGCAAGCGCTCTCGCTCATCGCCGTCGATCGTCCCGGCCTCCTCTATCACATCGCCGCCGTGCTGGCGCGGCATGGCGTCGCCATCAACGCCGCCCGCATCAACACGCTGGGCGAGCGCGCCGAGGATACCTTCCTCATTTCCGGCCCCGCGCTGGACAAGCGCGCCAGCCGCCTGAAACTCGAACAAGATTTGCTGGAAGCGTTGAAAGTGGCTTGATTTCTCCTCCCCCTTTTTTACGCTCGCGTCATTCAATGGAACGCGCGGGCGCGGGGATGCGAATGGAGGGCGGCTGAAACCGGGCGGTTTCGCGGTCAGTCGGCTCCTCCTCCGGTTCGGGATATCCGAGTGCCGCCAGGGTATTCCGGCGGGTCAGGGCGGCGATATGGGAGATCGGAGCAGCGCGCAGTTCGGCGAGGACGTGGCCGATGGCGGGCAGTTCCGCCGGACTGTTGCGGCAGCGGGCGCGCCAGGAAGGCGGGATGTCCGGCGCGTCGGTTTCCAGCACGATGGCCTCGTCCGGCAGGGTTTGCGCCAGCGCGCGAATGCGGGTGCTGCCGGAATAGGTGAGGCTGCCGCCAAATCCCAGCTTGAACCCCAGGCGCAAGAATTCATCCGCCTGCCGTCGGCTGCCGTTGAAGGCGTGGGCGATGCCGCCCTGTACCCGGAAACGGCGCAAGTGCCGCAATACCGCGTCGATTGCCTTGCGGACATGCAAAATCACCGGCAAATCAAAATCCCGCGCCAGTTTGAGCTGCGCCGCGAAAAAAGCGCACTGGCGGGGGAAATCGGCATCCTTGACCCAGCCGTCCAGCCCGATTTCTCCCAGCGCCTGCGGACGGACGCGCGCCAATCGCTTTGCCAGCCGCGCCAGTTGTGTTTCCTTGACCGCGGCCACGAACAGGGGATGAATCCCGTAGGCGGGGAAAAGCCCGGCGCAGCGCGCGCAACAGGCATCCACCCGCGCGCAGTCCGCCAGCGTCACGGCGGGCACGAGCGCGTTCGTTACGCCCGCTGCGCGCGCCGCCGACCAGACCGCGTCCCGATCCGCCGCGAATTCCGGTGCCTGCAAATGGCAGTGACTGTCTATCCAGCGCGCATCCGCGAAAGGATGTTTTTTCGCCGTTGCGTCCGACATGATTGCTTCGTCGCGCTTTCAATAATCTTGCCGCCTGGCGCTGTTTCGCCATGCCGCAAAAGGGGCGTCCGCGTCCGTCAGGATTATTCGCTGGATGGGGATGCGACGGGCGGCATGGGGCTGGCGGAGTTCGCGGTACAGATCGTCGTCGGCAAATCCGGCGTTGCCCGCCTGAAGGCGGGAATTGGCATAGACAATGCGCGCCAAACGCGCCCAATAGGCGGCGGCAAGGCACATCGGACAAGGCTCGGAAGAGGCGTACAGCACGCAATTTTCCAGATGAAAGTGGCCGATTGCCTGACAGGCCATGCGAATGGCCTGTATTTCGGCGTGCGCGGTTGGGTCGTTGCGGGACAGCACATGATTGCGCGCCTCGGCGATTGCCTGCCCGTCGCGGACGATGAGCGCGCCGAATGGCCCGCCGTCGCCGCGTTCGACGTTTTCCGCCGCCAGCGCCAGGGCGCGGCGCAGAAAACGGACGTCATCGTCCGGGGCAAGCGTTTCGGCGAGCGGGCGCGGCATGGGGCTTTAGTCGCAAACGCAGCGCTCGCCGGGAATGGCGTCCAGAATCACGCGCGGCGCGGGCTGCCAGTCAGGCTGGCGCTGTTCGGCGACGACCTGGGTGACTATCCCGCCGCGCACATAAAACTTCGCCGTCAAGCGCATGAAGCGGGGAAGGGTCGCGGCGGCCAGATCGTCCAGAATCTTATTGGTCACGGCTTCATGAAACGCGCCCTCGTTACGGTAAGACCAGATGTAGAGCTTCAGACTTTTCAGTTCCACGCAGAGCTGGTCGGGGATGTAATCGAGAAACAGCGTCGCAAAATCCGGCTGGCCTGTCTTGGGACACAGACAGGTGAATTCGGGAATCTGCATGTGGATGTGGAAATCCCTTTCCGGTCGGGGATTGGGGAAAGTTTCCAGAATTCCGCAAGGTTGTGCGTTCATGACAAAGAGATGGGTGAAAAGGCAAAGATTACGCTTTTGGCGCGCGGGTCACAACTTCCGTGTTCGTGCAGTATACTCTGTCCCATGAATGCCTTCGCGATCCTTTTTTTCTTCTTTTTGCAAGCTCGATGCTCCAGGAATGAAATATTCCATGCGTCTATGCTTTGCAATTGATCTGTTGTTGCCGGGCAGGCAACCATTTTTTTTGCGGGGTTTGTTTCATGTTTGAAATGCTCTGCGCGTTGCTTGATATTGATGTTAAGGCGCTGATTGCCGTGTTGTTCTGGGGTAATCTGGCTGCCGCAGCGATTATTTTTTTCTGCCGGTTTTTCATTCCGGATTTGCGGGATCGTTTTCTTTTTTTCTGTTCCTGTATGGCCAAGCTGCTTCAGGCCGTTGCTTATTTCTGTATTTTCTTTCGTGGTTTTCTGCCGAATTTTGTTTCTGTCCATGTGGGCGACAGTCTGTTACTGACAGGTTTTTATCTGGAAGCCCTGGCCTTGTTGATCATCACGCGGGCATTCGGGCGGCGTTTGTTTTTATTGCTTACCGGCATGTTGGGCGCGTCGCTTTTGTTGTTCAATGGTATCGAGCTTTTTTATTCGGATTCTTCCGTCCGGATTATTAGCGTCTCCCTTGGCGTTCTTCTGATCATGAGCGTTCCCGGCGCCAGATTATTGAGCCTGCGGCAGAGCAGCTCCCTGAAAACCACGGTGGGCGGTCTTTATCTTTTTCTTGCCGTCTTGCTGATTCCGCGCGCGCTCTACGCGCTGTTCCATGATGCGGCGGCGGCAGGCAACGCCCCCGTGCAATCCCTGACCTTTCTCTCCCTGATTTTTCTGCTGATGCTTGGCCTGCCCGCCTGTTTATTGTTGATCAAGGAAAATTCCGACAAGGTGATTTCGGCTTTGGCGACGACTGATTATCTGACTGGGCTGCCCAACCGGCGCAATTTTTCCGAACAGGCGGCGCGGATGTTCGCGCAGAGCAAAGCGGCGCATTCCGCCTTGGGCGTTCTGTTTCTGGATATTGATTATTTCAAGGAAATCAATGACCGCTATGGCCATGCCTTTGGCGACGCGATACTGCTGAAAGTGGCGCGGCTCATTCGCAGCCGCAGCAGCCTGCGTTCCAGTGATTTTCCCTGCCGTTATGGCGGCGATGAATTTGTCGTGTTGCTGCACGACGTCAGTCCGGGAGAAATCGAGCGGATCACGGCGCGCATCATCGATGAAGTGGCGAGAACCCGCTTTGCCGAATATCCCGATTTTTCCTTCACTGTCAGCATCGGCGTATATAACGGTTATCCCGGACGGGACGACATGCTGGAAGATTGCGTCAATAAAGCGGACGCGGCCTTGTACGCGGCGAAAAACAATGGCCGCAACCAGGTCGTGACGCGCGGCGACGAGACCTGATGCGCGCGGCTTAAGCGCCGCCGTCGGGAGTCGCCGTCCGCAAGGCGCGGTTGTCTTCCACGCGCTGGCTTTTGCCGAAGCTGCGCGCGATGCCGAATGGTTCGACCAGCTTGACGACGGGCGTAAGCAGCAGGGCTTGTTTCAGGCGGTCGACGACGCGGCGCCGGAAGCGATCCATTTCCTCGAAGGAGTCGCTGAAGGCGTCGGGTTTCAGTTCCACCATGATCGTGATGCGATCCATGCCGGAATCATTGTCCAGCACGATGCGGTAGTGCGGCGTCAGGCGGTCGATGCTGGAAAGCGCGTCTTCCACCTGGCTGGGAAAAATGTTGGTGCCGCGGACGATGAGCATGTCATCCGTGCGGGCGCGCACCTTGCTCATGCGGGCGTGTGTGCGACCGCAGGCGCAGGGTTCGGTGGTGACGCGGGTCAGGTCGCGCGTCCGGTAGCGCAGCAGCGGGAAGGCTTCCTTGTCAAGCAGGGTCAGCACCAGCTCGCCTTCTTCGCCTTCCGGCAGCGCCTCGCCCGTGTCGGGGTGAATGACTTCCCACAGGAAGTGATCTTCGGCGATGTGCTGCTGCTCGCGGGAAAAAAGACATTCTCCGGCCACGCCGGGGCCATTGACTTCGGTGAGGCCGTAGTTGTCGGTGCAGCGGATGTGCATCCGGCTTTCGATTTCGCGCTTCATGCCCATCGTGCAGGGTTCGCCGCCAAAAAGACCGAGGCGCAGGCTTGCGGCCTGCCAGTCGAATCCATGCTTTTCCCCGACTTCACACAGGTGCAGCGCGTAGGAAGGCGTCGAAATCAGCACCGTGGTCTTGTAATCCTCGATCATCATCAAATGACGTTCGGTATTGCCGGAACCGGCGGGCACCATCATGCAACCCAGCTTTTCGCAGCCGTAATGCAGGCCAAAGCCGCCGGTAAACATGCCGTAGCCGAAGGCCATCTGCACGCGGTCGTTGCGGGCGACGCCCGCCATGGCCGCCAGACGCGCGACGCAATTGCTCCAGACGTCAATATCATGCTGGCTGTAGGCAATGACGATGGGTTTGCCCGTCGTGCCGGAGGAGGCGTGCAGGCGCACCACGTCGTCGAGCGGAATGGCGCATAGGCCGAAGGGATACGTGTCGCGCAGCGCCTGCTTGTCGGTGAAGGGCAAACGCTTCACGTCGTCGAGACACTGAATGTGCTGCGGCGTGATGGCGAGTTCCTGAAAACGTTGCCGGTACCAGGGGACGCGCGCGTAGGCCCAGGCGACCTGTTTTTTGAGCTTTTCCAGTTGAATGTGGCGAATGCGCTCGCGCGGCGCGGTTTCAACGTCAGCGTCAAAATAATTCACGGGCGGCGTATTCGTCATAAGGCGTTCTGTCCGCTCATTCGGGCGGGAATTGCAACGCGATGGCGTCCAGGGAAAGAAGTTCAATCGGCTGGCGCCGCAAGGCCGCTTCCGTGGATTTGATGTCGTCCGCGTAGATGGCGATTACGTTGGAAATCAGGGAATAACTGTACTGCACGTTGATTCCCGCGTCCGCAATCGCCCCGATGACGCGCGCCAGTTCTCCGGGCTTGTTGTGCAGGTGGACGCACAGCACTTCCGTCAGCGTGACGGCGCATCCGATCGCCCGCAGCACGTCGAGCGCCGCTTCCGGCTTGTCCAGAATGAAGCGCGCGATCCCGTAGTCGCCGGTGTCCGAGGCCGAATAGCCGAGCACATTGACGCGGGCGACCTCAAGCGCGTCGAGGATGCGTTTCATGTGCCCTGGCCGGTTTTCCAGAAAAACGCTCAGTTGCGGAACAGCCATGATGACAGGAATCTCCGAATGCCGCCGCGGCGGACAGAAACCGCCCGATGATACCAGTTACCGGACAGAACCGCCATTTCTGGCGGCTTTGCCGTCCGTCGTTCCCGGCGCCGCCGTCAGTCCCATGTGCCGGTAAATCTCGGGCGTCGCCACGCGGCCACGCAATGTGCGTTGCAGGTAGCCTTGCTGAATCAGGTAGGGTTCGAGCACGTCTTCTATGGTGTCGCGGGACTCGCCGATGGCTGCGGCAAGGTTATCCACGCCGACCGGGCCGCCCGCGAATTTTTCGATGATGGCGGAAAGCAGTTTTCTGTCCATCGTGTCAAGCCCCAGCGTATCGACTTCCAGCATTTGCAGGGCGGCGTCGGCAACCTCGCGGACGATGCGGCCATCCGCCTTGACTTCGGCGTAATCGCGCACCCGGCGCAGCAGACGGTTGGCGACGCGCGGCGTTCCCCGGGCGCGGCGGGCGATTTCCAGCGCGCCTTCCGCGTCTATGGCGGCGTTGAGGAGCCGCGCCGAGCGCAGGACAATCTGCCGCAACTCTTCGGCGGAATAAAATTCCAGACGGGCGACGATGCCAAAGCGGTCGAGCAGGGGGTTGGTGAGCATCCCGGCGCGGGTCGTCGCGCCCACCAGGGTGAAGGGCGGCAAGTCGATTTTCACCGAACGCGCGGCGGGGCCTTCGCCAATCAGGAGGTCGATCTGAAAATCCTCCAGCGCCGGATAGAGGATTTCTTCCACCACGGGGGAAAGGCGGTGAATTTCGTCGATGAACAAAATGTCGCGCGCTTCCAGGTTGGTCAGGATCGCCGCCAGATCGCCCGCGCGTTCCAGCACCGGGCCGGAGGTCTGGCGCAGATTGACGCCCATTTCCTGCGCCAGGATGTGCGCCAGCGTGGTCTTGCCCAGACCCGGCGGGCCAAACAGCAGGACATGATCGAGCGACTCGCCGCGTCCGCGCGCCGCCTGGATGAAAATTTCCAGTTGCGCGCGGATGCGGCTCTGCCCGGTATATTCGGCCAGCCGCCTGGGACGCAGGGCGCGCTCCTGCGCTTCCTCCGCGCCGGAGGCGCGCGGCGCAATCAGGCGGTCTTCCGGCGCCGTCCGCGCCAGGTCATCGGTTTCGATCATGCTCGGTCGGGCGTTCAGCGCGCGCTCAGGCCGTAGATGCGTCCGGCCTGGGTTTGCAGCAGCAGGCGATTGTTGGAAAGTCGAAGCGGCGCGACGACAATCGGACTTCCGTCGGTCTTCAGACGTCCGGCTAGCGCGCCATCGGCCTTGTTCATGATGTGCAGATAGCCCGCCGTGTCGCCGACAACCAGGTAATTTCCCAGGGATTGCGGCGCGGAGAGCTTGCGGCGCAGAAGTTTGTCCATTTTCCAGCGGCTGCTGCCGGAAGCCAGATTCAGCGCGTGCAGGACGCTTTCATCGTCTGTGACATAGACGCTGGCATTATCCAGCGTCAGTCCGGTATGCGAGGAGATGTCGCGCGACCACAGGAGGTTGCCTTCCTGCGCGAAATCGAAGCAGGTGACGCGCCCCTGAAAAGCGGCGGCGCAGACGACCGAGCCGGAAGCGGCGGGCGGCGCGATGACGTCGGCAATGCGTTCCAGTTCGGTCGCGCCCTTGGGCAGGGCTACCGTGCCTTCCCAGAGCGACACGCCATTCTGTTTGGAGACGGCCACCAGCTTTCCGCCGGGAAAGCCCGTCAGGACAAAGGCTTCCGCGGGCAGCATGGGCGCCGCGCCGCGCAGCGACAGACTGGGCGTTGGGCGTTGGAAAAACCATTTCTGCTGGCCTTCGTTATCGAAGGCGGTGATGTGATGGTCGCCGCTGCGGACGATCACCAAACCCTCTTCCACCAGGGGCGGCGCGAGGATTTCGCTGCTGACGGCGGATTGCCACAACAGCGCGCCGTCCCTGGCGGAAAAGGCCAGCACCTCGCCCTTGCGCGTTCCCGCGACAACCAGTTCGCCGTCGCTGCCCACGCCCGCGGAAAGCGGTTTTCCGGTTTTGACGCGCCATTTTTCGACGCCGTTTTCCAGGCGGGCAAGACTGCCGTCGGCGGCGGCGACGAAAATGGCGTCACCCGCGACGGCAGGATAAAACACGAAGGCGCCGGCCTTGCCGATGGAATACTCCCAGTCAATGACCAGCGTCGCCGTCGCCTCGACGGGCGCCAGTTCCGCCATTTTGGGCGAAGATTTGGCAAAGGGATTCAGCGAGGAACAACCGCACAGCGGGATGAGGCAGGCCGCCAGAGCGAGGCGGCGCGTGGAATTGAGCCAGGCGCGCATCAGGCCGCCGCTCCGCCCAGCGCGTCGATCTTTTGCTGCAAGAGCATCAGCGTGATCGAGGTTTCCGTGCTTGCCGAGGTTTTCCCCTCATTGTTTTCCAGCAGCGTCTTGGCTTCCTGCCAGGCGGCTCTTGCCGCTTTTGCGTCGTTTTTGGCAAAGAAAACGTCGCCCTTCAATTCGGCGTAGCTGGCGGCAAAGGCGGGCGCGGGCGGATGATCGAGCAGTTTTATGGCTTCATCATGCTCATTTTCGTCCAGCAGCAACCCGGCCAGACGCAGGCGGGCAATATCGGCGAATTCATCCTTGCCGTGCTCAATGGCCCAGGCAAGCTGCGCCTTGGCTGTTTTGGCGTCGCCCGCGCCGACGGCATGTCTGGCGGCAATGAGCACGCCCAGTGCGGCGTAGCTGGTATTGCCGAATTTATCCGTGAGTTCGCCCGTCAGGCTGCGCACCTGGATTTCCTCGTTCTGGCGGATGGCCTGTTGCAGGGCGGCGTAGATTTCGCCGGATTGCGCGTCTTGCCGCGTTTGATAGCCGCTCCAGGTCGTCCAGCCCGCAACGGCAATCGCCGCGGCGCAGACGCAGCCGATCGCCAGATTGCCGTACTGTTTCCACCAGGCTTTCAGGTTTTCGATTTGTTCCTGTTCCTGCAAGTCATATGCCGCCATGTCTGTTGTTCCTTCCGGTATCCGAGTTGTTGAAAAAATGGTCGAGAATGAAGCCGGACAGCGCGTCCGCGCGCATGCGCCGCTGTCCGAACGTTTCGTCGCGCAGCGACTTCAATTGCACTTCGCCGCTGGCGGCCTCGTCGTCGCCAATGATAACGGCGAATGCCGCGCCCAGGCTATCGGCTTTTTTCATCTGCGCCTTGAAACTGCCGCCGCCGCAATGCAGGCGCGCATCCATTCCGGCGTCGCGCAGTTTTTCCGCCACGTCGAAGGCGAGGCGGCTGGCCTTGCCGCCCTGATGCGCGAGATAGACATCCGGCGGCAACGGCGCGTTTGCGCCGTCATGAGCGGCAATCAACGCCATCAGGCGCTCGACGCCCAGCGCAAAGCCGCAGGCGGGCGTGGGTTTGCCGCCCAGTTGCGCGACAAGGCCGTCGTAGCGTCCGCCCGCGCAGACGGCGCTTTGCGCGCCAAGATTGTCCGTCACCCACTCGAACACGCCGTGGTTGTAATAATCGAGTCCGCGCACCAGACGCGGGTTGATGACGAAATCAATGTCCGCGTCCCGCAGAATGCGCTGGAGGTCGGCAAAATGGGCAAGGGATTCGGCGCCGAGGTAATCCAGCAGTTTGGGCGCTTTCGCGCAGATGTCCTGCATTTCCGGGTTCTTGCTGTCGAGGATGCGCAGGGGATTGCTGTGCAGACGGCGCTGGGCGTCCGCATCCAGCCTTGCCGAAAAGCCTTCGAGGTAGGCGATCAGGTCGGCGCGGTGGCGGGCGCGTTCTTCCGGTTGGCCAAGGCTGTTGATTTGCAGACGAATGTCGGCCAGACCCAGTTCGCGCCAGAGGCGGCGGGTCAGCAGAATCAGTTCGGCATCCACATCCGGCCCCGGCAGGCCAAAGGCTTCGACGCCAATTTGGTGGAACTGACGATAACGGCCTTTTTGCGGGCGTTCATGGCGGAACATCGGCCCCATGTAATAGAGGCGCTGCGCGGACTGATTCGCCAGTCCATGCTGGATGACGGCGCGCGCGCAGCCTGCGGTGCCTTCGGGACGCAGCGTCAGTTCATCGCCGTTCAGGCTGTCGACGAAGGAATACATCTCCTTTTCCACGATGTCGGTAACCGCGCCGATGGCGCGGGTAAACAGCGGCGTCGGCTCGACGACGGGCAGACGGATGGGCTGGTAGCCGTAACGCCGCAGACAATCGGCGGCGATGGCTTCGAGACGCGCCCAGCGCGCGGCTTCCGGCGGCAGGATGTCGTTCATGCCGCGAATGGATTGCAGGCGTTGGGGTGTGGACGGGTTCACGAGCGGCTATCCTCCTTGGGCGTGTAATTGCGGGCGACGTAGCGGGCGATGATTTCCAGGAATTCGGCGTTGATGCGCTCGCCTTTCAGGGTCGCGGTCTTGACGCCGTTCTCATAGACCGGCGCGACCTGGGTTTCGCCCGCGCCGGGAAGTGAAATGCCGATATGGGCGTGGCGCGATTCGCCCGGGCCATTGACGACGCAGCCCATGACCGCCACGCGCAGACGTTCAACGCCCGCGTATTGTCCGCGCCACGCGGACATTTGCGCGCGCAGGAACGTCTGCACCTGCCGCGCCAGTTCCTGAAAGGCAACGGAGGCGGTGCGGCCGCAGCCGGGACAGGCGATGACTTGCGGCGTGAAATCGCGCAGCCCCAGACTTTGCAGGATGTCCTGCGCGACTTCGACTTCCTTGACGCGCGACGCGCCGGGTTCCGGCGTGAGCGAGACGCGGATGGTGTCGCCGATGCCCTGTTGCAGCAGCACGGACAGCGCCGCCGTGGAAGCGACGATGCCTCTGGAACCCATGCCGGCCTCCGTCAATCCCAGATGCAGGGCGTAGCGGGAACGGCTGGCGAGCGCCTGATAAAGGGCGATCAGGTCCGGCGCGGCGGAAACCTTGCAGGAAAGGATGACGCGCTGTTCGGGCAGACCCAGCGATTCGGCCTGCCTGGCGGATTCCAGGGCGGAAGCGAGCATGGCCTCGCGCATGATTTTCGCGGCGCTTTTGGGCGCGCGGCGTTGCTTGTTCTCATCCATCAGGCGGGCGAGCACGCTCTGATCCAGGCTGCCCCAGTTGACGCCGATGCGCACCGGCTTTTCATGGCGGCAGGCGAATTCGATCATGGCGGCGAATTGCGCGTCTTTTTTTTGCCCGAATCCGACATTGCCGGGGTTGATGCGGTATTTGGCCAGCGCCTGGGCGCAATCGGGACAATCGGCGAGCAGGCGGTGGCCATTGTAGTGAAAATCGCCAATCAGCGGCACCGGACAATTCAGATCATCGAGTCGTTGGCGGATTTCCGGCACGGCGGCGGCGGCCTCCGGCGTATTGACCGTGATTCGCACCAGTTCGGAACCCGCCTGATGCAGATCGAAGCACTGACGCGCTGTGGCGGCGGCGTCCGCCGTATCGGTGTTGGTCATGGATTGCACGACCACCGGCGATTTGCCGCCCAGCGTCACGGCGCCGACATGACAGGAATGCGTGTTGGCCTGGCCGGGCAGTTTGCCGCAAAAATGAAGGGACATGAAACGAGGGCGCTTACGGCAAGACGACGCGGGCGGTGTCGCGTTCCGCATTGGGTTGCAGGGCGACCGGCTTCCCCTGATAGGTAAGCGTCACGCCGGAAGCCTTGCCGATGACGACCGTCAGGGGCGGCGCGCCGGAAATGGCGTGGCTCGTGCCTGCCGCGTGCTGCCGGGAACTCAGGACGACGCCGTTTTTGTCGCGCACCTCCACCCAGGATTCCTGCGTGAAAGAAAATTGCGCGGCACCCCTGGCGGTTGGCGCGGACGGCGCGGGAACCGGCGCGACGACCGCCGATTCGGCGGGAGGCGTTTCCACGGCGGGCGCGGGCAAGGTCACGGCAATTTCCTGCGCGGCGGGCGCGTCGGCGGGGATGGAAGCCTGCTCGCCTTGCGTCCATTCTTCCGGCGCGGCATGTTCGTCTTCCGTCCATGGACGAGGCAGCCAGGATTGCTCCGGCCAGAAGAAGTAGAGCGGAATGGCGGCCAGGAACAGGATGACGACGGCAATTGCCCGCCATGAAGTCCGGTTGTCCGGATCCTGACGGCTGGGCATGGCGACGTGGGTGGATTCCGGCAATTCCAGCTTGGGCGCGACCAGCTCGTTGACGCCGTCCAGCGCCTTCAGGAGCGGCGCTTCCTCCAGCGCGACGGCGCGAGCGTAATTGCGGACAAACCCGCGCACGAAGGCTTTTCCCGGCAGGGCGGCGAGATCGCCGTTTTCCAGCGCGACAATCTGGCGCTCGCCCAGGCACAGGCGCTGCGCAACGTCGCTTATTTCCAGCTTCAGCGCCTCGCGCGCCGCTTTCAGTTGTCTGCCCACCCGTACCTCCGCCGCCAGCGGGGTTTGCTCTGGAAGCTCCGGCTGCTCCGGCTGATCCGCGAGGCGGGATTGCAGCGTTTCGCGCACGTGCCGCAGTCCCGCGGGCGTTTCCGCGCGATCGGTCTCCGGGTCTGTCGTCGGCGTCGGCACCGACGCCTTGTCCGGCTCCAGTTTGCGGGGCCTGCTCATTCGTAATTGCCCGTCAGGTATTCCTGGTATTCCGTGGAAGTGGGATACAGACGCTTCAGCTGCGCCGCCAGACTTTTTTCTTCCGAAAGGTTCCCCAATTTGTGCTCCACCCGGATGCCCAGCCACAGGGCGTCCGGCGGCGGCGTCACGCCCGCCTGCATGACTTCCTGCAAGCGGTTGCGGGCTTCCGTCAGATTGCCTTCCTTGTACGCCAGCAAAATGAGCTGCATCTGCGCCAGCGCCAGGCTTTCCCTGTCCCTGACCATGCGCAGCGCCTGCAACAGATAGGCGCGCGCGCCTTCCAGGTCGTTTGCCTTGACGGCGCAGGAGCCGGCATTGATGTAGGCGCGTTCCGGCGTGACATAGAGGGGGTTCTTGATGGCGATCATGAAATGGGGAAAGGATTCCTGCATCCTGTCGCGCTGGCACAGGAACCACCCGTAATTATTGTTGATGTCCGGGTCGTTCGGGGCAAAGCTCAGGGCTTTCTTGAAATCGGCGTCCGCCATGTTGAATTCGCGCAGCATGGCATGCACCAGCGCGCGCACATTGTAGGCCGAAGCGTAGCGCGGGTCGGCGGTAATGGCCATATTGGCCTCTTCCAGCGCCACCGCCATGCTGCCCACCTGAAAATACATCGCCGAAAGTTCCGTGTGTATCTGCGCCTGATTGCGGATGCTGCTCACCGCCTCGTTGCTGTGCGTGGATTCCGGCACCATGATCTGGGCGCTGGCCGGCGCGATTGCCAATGCCGCCATGCACGCCATGATCCGCAGGCGTTTTGTCACCGTTTGACTCATGATATTTGTTCCTCCAGCATGTTGCGCGTCGTTTGCGCGATGCGCCGCGTCTTGTTCCGGATTTGCCCGACCAGTTGTCCGCAGGCCGCGTCAATGGCGTCGCCGCGGGTCCTCCGCACCGTGGTTATGATGCCCGCGCGCAAAAGAATATCAACAAACCGTCGAATGTGATCGGGGCGGGAACGACGATAGCTCGATCCGGGAAAAGGGTTGAAAGGGATCATATTAAACTTGCAAGACACCTGTCGCGTCAAGGAAATCAGGGCTTTGGCGTCCTGTTCGCGATCATTTACGCCATCGATCAGCACATATTCAAAGGTGACGAAATCCCGTGGCGCTTTTTCCAGATAACGTCGGCAAGCCGCCATCAGATTGGCGAGCGGGTATTTCTTGTTGATGGGCACGAGCGTATCGCGCAGCGCGTCATCCGGCGCATGCAGGGAAATCGCCAGCGCCACCGGGCATTCCTCGCGCAGGCGATCGATGGCGGGAACCAGACCCGCTGTGGAGACGGTCACGCGCCGTCGCGAAAGCCCGTAGGCATTGTCGTCCAGCATCAGGCGGATCGCGGTCACGCTGTTGTCGAAGTTGGCCAGCGGCTCGCCCATGCCCATCAGCACCACGTTGGAAATGACGCGCTCGCCTTTTGGGTCGCGTCCCAGCGCCTTGTTCGCCTGCCAAAGCTGGCCGATGATTTCGCCAACGCCCAGGTTGCGGCTGAATCCCTGCTTGCCGGTCGAGCAAAACGCGCAGTCGAGCGCGCAGCCCGCCTGCGTGGAGACGCACAGGGCGCCGTATCCGGCTTCTGGAATGAACACGCTTTCCACCGCGTTGCCGCCGCCTATGTCGAAGAGGAATTTGCGCGTGCCGTCGCTGGCCCTGCGCGCGGAGAGGAGCGCGGGCGGCGTGATCGTCGCCAGCGTCGGCAATTTTTCGCGCAGGGACCTGGCGAGATTGGTCATGGCCGCGAAATCCGTTTCGCCGTAACGGTGCATCCAGCGCAGGAGCTGGACGGCGCGAAATGGTTTTTCCCCGACGGCGGCAAACCAGGCGGTCAGTTGCGCGGCGTCGAAATCGAGGAGGTTGGGCAAGGACATCAGGGCGCAAGCGATGGATTCAGCGTATAGAGGCCGGTCAGGCTCGCTTCCGCCAGAACATGTCCGCGCATGGCCTGGCGGATGGCGGCCGCCGTCAGCCGCTCGCTCACGGGCAGCGTTTCCGCGTCCAGCGCGTACAGCGTGAAAATGTAACGATGGCGGAGCGCGTCGTTCCAAGGCGGACAGGGGCCGTCGTAGCCGTAATAATCGCCGCACATGTCGCGATCCTGGGCAAAGAATCCCGTGTAATCATTGATGCCCTGGCGCGCGCCCAGGGGCGCGTTCGGCCCCGGCTTGCCGCGCGGCGTGACGGTGCTGGAAAAAGCGCCCGCCGCGATTTCGCGCAGATGCGCGGGCAGGTCGATCAGGAGCCAGTGAATGAATTCCACGCGCGGCAAATCGGCGGGCACCGTGCGGCCTTCCTGGTTCACATCGTCGCCCTGACCGGGCACGTCCGGGTCGCGGCAGATGAGGGCGAAGCTTTTTGTCGCCGCGGGCGCGTCGTTCCAGCGCAGGTGCGGGTTTTTGTTCCGGCTCAATTTCACGTGACTGGCGGCGTCCGGGACGGCAAAGGCGAATTCGCCGGGGATGCGCTCGCCTTCCGCGAAGCTTTGGCTGAAAAGTTCCATGTTTCCTCCTCGTTCGGTCAATTGGACTCGGCGGCCTGGCGGCGAAAATCGGCCAGACGGAACCCGAGCATCCATAGTGTAGCGAAATAAACGCCCGCGCCCGATGTCACCAGCAAACTCAAATGCAAGAGACGCGCAAAAAGCGCGTACTCCAGCCAGTCCCGCGTGTTTCCCATGCCGAAATACAATACCAGCGCCATGACCGCCAGGGCGGCGGCCAGCTTCGCCATGAATTTCCCCCAGCCGGGCTGCGGCGTGTAAATCTGGTGGCGGCGCAGGCCGCGATACAGCAGGAGCGCGTTCAGGCAGGCGGCAAGCCCGATGGACAAAGCCAGACCGGCGTGTCCGAAGCGGATTTCCTGCCGATGCGCAAGGATGTGGCGCAAGGCGGCGAAGGAAAAGTCCAGATCGAAGGAAAACCATGCCAGTCCCAGCAGAAAGCACAGATTCATCAATTGGGTCGCCGCCAGCGTGATGAGCGCGATTCTGACCGGGGTGCGGATATTCTGCCGCGCGTAAAAGCCGGGCGCCAGCACCTTGATCAGGATGAGGCCGGTCAGTCCCAGGCTGTAGGCCATCAACGCCTGCCGCGTCGCCAGCGCGTCCTCGGCGGAAAACGCGCCGTAAAGAAACAGTGTGGCGATGAGCGGCGCGGCGAGCAGCGCCAATCCCAGAGCGGCAGGCAGGGCCAGCAGCAGCGTCAGGCGCATGCCCCAATCCAGCAGGGCGGCGTATTCGCGGTCGTTCGCGTTGGCGTGGTGACGGGAGAGCGAAGGCAGCAGAATGGAGCCCAGGGCAACGCCCAGGAGTCCGGCGGGAAACTCCATCAGGCGGTCGGCGTAATACAGCCAGGAAACACTGCCTGCCGCCAGAAAGGAGGCGAACAGGGTATTGATCAGCAGACTGACCTGGGAGACCGAAACGCCGAGCACCGCCGGGGCCATCAGCCGGGCGATGCGCCGCACGCCCGCGTCTTTCCAGGCGCGCGCCAGATTGAGCGTGGGGCGCGGCAACATGCCGATTTTGCGCAGCGCCGGAATTTGCAGGGAAAGTTGCAGAATCCCGCCGATGAACACCGCCCAGGCCAGCGCCAATACTGGCGGGTCGAAGTGCGGCGCGGCGAAGAGCGCCATGACGATGAAGCTCAGGTTGAGCAGCGTCGGCGTGAAGGCGGGGATGGCGAAGCGGCTCCAGGTGTTGAGGATGCCCGCCGCCATCGCCGTCAGGGACATGAAAAAAATGTAGGGAAAGGTAATCCGCGTGAGCGTGACGGTCAGCGCGAATCTGTCGTCCCCGGCGGCGGCGAATCCCGGCGCGGAAATCCACACCAGCAGGGGCGCGGCCAATACGCCCAGCGCGGCGACGACCAGAAGGACGAGGGCAAGCAGCGTGGCCGTATTGTCGATCAGTGTGCGGACGCGCTTTGTCCCGCGGCGGTTTTTGTATTCCCCAAGAATCGGCACGAAGGCCTGCGAGAACGCGCCTTCGGCGAACAGGCGCCGGAGCAGGTTGGGGAGCTTGAAGGCGACGAAGAAGGCGTCGGTCAGACTGCCCGCGCCAAAAGAGCGGGCGATGACGAAATCCCGCGCGAATCCCAGCGCGCGGGACAGCAGGGTCATGCTGCTGACGGTAACCAGAGCGCGCAGAAGGTTCACGGCGAGGGCGTCGGCAAGGCGGGGCAGGAACCGCCCCCCGTCATCTGTCTTCCGGCCCTGGATCGCGCGCGAGAAGCTGGGTGACGCCTTCGCGCACGCTGACATGCCCGCCGAGCACTTCCGTGACGACCGTGGTGATGGGCATTTCGATGCCCAGGCGCGTGGCGATGCGCTGCGCTTCCCAGGCCGCCGGCACGCCTTCCGCGACGTGGCCGAGATCGGCCAGCGCCTGTTGCAGCGGCAATCCGGCGGCCAGATCGTGACCGATGCGCCGGTTGCGGGAGAGATCGCCGGTGCAGGTGAGAATCAGATCGCCCATGCCCGCCAATCCCAGAAAAGTGTCCTTTTTCGCGCCCAGGGCCACGCCCAGCCGGGCGATTTCGGCCAGGCCGCGCGTCATCAGGGCGGCGCGGGCATTCAGGCCGAGTTTCAGGCCGTCGCAGACGCCCGTGGCGATGGCGAGCACGTTTTTCAGCGCGCCGCCGACTTCCACGCCGATCAGGTCGTCGCTGGCGTAAATCCGCAATTGTCCGCCGTGCAGCCTGCGCGCCATGTCGCGGGAAAACGCGCCGTCGGTGGAAGCCAGCGCCAGCGCCGCGGGCAATCCCGCCGCCACTTCCTGCGCGAAACTGGGGCCGGAGAGCGCGCCGCCCGCCAGGCGCGGCAATTCCTCGGCAAAAACCTCATGCGGCAGTTTGCCCGCGCCCGCCTCGAAACCCTTGCAGGCCCAAAGCAGGGGAACTCGCGTCCGCAATTCCGCCAGCCGCCGCAGCGTGGGGCGCAGACCGGCAATCGGCGTGGCGATGATGAGAATTTCCGCGGACGCCGCCGCCGCCGTCAGATCGTCCTCGAGACGCAGGGATTCCGGCAAGGGAAATCCGGGCAGGAAAGCGCGGTTTTCCCGGCACTGGCGCATATCGGCAACCAGCGCCTTCTCCCGCGCCCAGAGCGTCACGCGGTGCCGCGCCGAGAAAGCCGTCGCCAGCGCGGTGCCCCACGCGCCAGCCGCCAGCACGCTGATGTCCATCGGTTTGCTACAGCCCCCAGACCTGCATCAGGCGGACAAAGCCGCTGGCGCCGTCCCGGTGCCGCACCTTCACCCATCCGGCGGGGGCGCCTTCCAGCAGTTCCAGCGCCACCCACTTGTCCGCCTGAAACACGATGGCCGCTTCCTCGCTGGCGGCCTGGCGCGCCTGCGCCCGTTCCGCCGTCACCACCACCATGCGCCGCGTCGTCAGCGCCGAGGTTGCTATCCAGGCGATGCCGCCTTCCGCGTCGCGCACCTTTGTCCAGCCTTCGACCTGCACCAGCACTTCCAATGGCGTCGCGTTCCTGACCAGATACAGCTTTTTCCCCTGCGCCGACGGCGCGTCATAGAGGATGGCGGCGGTTGCCGCGACGGAACGGTACTCCTGCGCCTCGGCAAGGCCGCTTCCCAACGCGGCGGCGACTCCAAGCGCGGCGGCGGCCGCCATGACGGAAAGGGAACGGGGCATGACGAAAACTCCTGAAAGGGGTGGCGCGGCGCTGCTCATTGCAGGGGCGCGTCGGCGGGAAGGCTTGTCGCCGTCTCCGCCTTGCGCTTTTGCAGGTTTTGCTGATAAATCGCGTCAAAATTGATGGGCTGCAACAATACCGGCGCGAACCCGGCGCGCACCGTGGCGTCGGAAATGACCTCGCGCGCGTAGGCTTGCAGGATGTTGGGGCAGGCGATTGCCAATAGCGGCTCGATTTCATTTTCCGGCACGTTCGTGATGCGGAAAATCCCCGCCTGGCTCACTTCCACCAGAAACAGGGTCTTGTCGCCCAGCTTGGCGGTCACGGTCACGGTCAGCGTGGCGTCGAACGCGCCCTCGCCCAACGGGGCGCCGCTGTTGTTGATTTGGATGGAGACGTCGGGCGCGCCGTGCTCCAGAAAAATCTGGGGGGCATTCGGCACTTCCAGCGAAAAATCCTTGACGTAGATTTTTTCGATTCCGAACATTGGCTCTTGCTGCCGGGTTGGTTGCGTGGCTTCCATGAGGTTCATTTCCTTTTCAAGCGTCAGTGCCCACCAGGAGGGGCGTGAGTTTGCCGGCGAGATCCAGGGCGTACAGTTCATCGCAGCCGCCGATGTGGATATCGCCGATATAAATCTGCGGCACGGTGCGTCGCCCGGTTTCCCGCGTCATGCGCTGCATTTCCTCTGGCCGCAGATCGACGCGGATTTCGTCGATTTCGCGCGCGCCGCGCAGGTTCAGCAGCTTTTTGGCGCGGATGCAGTAAGGACAGATCGCCGTGGTGTACATGCGGACGCGGTTCATGTCCCCTGTTCCCGAATCATGGGCAGACCCGCGCGTTCCCAGGCCGGAACGCCGCCCTGCAGACAGCATGCGTCCGCGAATCCCTGTTTCTTCAGGAGGGCGCAGGCGCGTCCCGATCGCGTGCCGGAAGCGCACACCAGAATCAGCGGTTTTTCCTTCATCGCCGTCAATTCGGCAATCTTCCCGGCAAGCTCCTTGAGGGGAATGTTGCGCGCCCCCGGCAAATGCCCGCCCGCGAACTCCTGCGCGTCGCGCACGTCGATGATTTCCGCGTCGTCATGGTTGATGCGCTGCGTCGCCTGCTGCGCGCTCAACATCCGTCCCGTCGAAAAAAGCCCCGGCCAGCACAGCATGACGCCGCTGACCGCCGCGATGATGATGAGGAGAATATTGTTCTGGATAAATTCCACGGGCACTTGGCAAAACTCCGGTAAGAAAATCAATTTCCTGTCCCAGGACAGGGGAAACAGGGGCGCATTATAAAGGGATCGGAAGAGGGAAGACAGGGGACAGAAAATAGAAAGCGGAAAGCGCGAATTTTGCGGGCGCGCGCCAACCGATCGGTCGATCCTCCAACCCCGGCTGTTTTTTGTCGTCTTTCCGACATTTGCCATGAAATGTTATGAAATCCGGCGTACAAGCGTACAATTGCGCCCGTTTTGTCATTTCTCGTGAAGGAAATCACATGAATCGCAATACTTCTGGCCGTCAGGCCGCCGCGTTCCTTACCCCCCCCCCCCCACCAATCCAATAGCATAATCCGTCCCGCCGCGCTGGCCGTCGCGCTGGCCGTCGCGCTGGCCTTTTCCGGCGCGGCGCTGGCGGGGCAGACAGTGAATATAGATACTTAGGACTTATCCGTAAATAATATTGACTGGTAAGCTGATCTTGCGCAATGCGATGATGGCGGCGGCGAGGTGGTTGAGCGCGATAAACGTATGTTCGAGCTTTTCGTAGCGCACCAGC
>JAITJU010000302.1 GCA_031278735.1 Zoogloeaceae bacterium | reverse complement strand
CGTTGCGGATCAAGCTCCACCCAGTTGGCGTAGCGGCGCATCAGGGAAATGATTTCGGAAACCTCCGCCTGAACGGAGGCCAGAATATCGACGCCGCCGACAAGCGAGGCATCGACCGCCGCCATGTCGTCCAGACGTTCGCGCGCGCGCGCCAGCAGGTTTTCACACGCGCCCTCGCTTTCAGCCAGCGCGGCGAGAATGTATTGTGCGCCTTCGAGCAGGTTGGCCGCGTGCGCCAGCCGTCGTTGTTCGGTTTCCAGCTCCGGCCATTCGTCGGCGCGAAAATCGAGTTCTTCCAGTTCCCGGATTTGCCAAGCAATCATGTCGCGTTCCTGCAAGCTGGCGGCGCTGCCCGCCTCCGCCGCCGCCAGGGTTTTGGCCAGATGCTGATGCGCCTTCCAAGCGGCGGCGGTTTCCTGCGCCAGCGCGCTCATCTGGCCGTGGTCATCCAGCAGTTCGCGTTGCGCTTCCGCGCGCAGCAGGGATTGGTGCGCGTGCTGCCCGTGAATGTCGACCAGAAATTCGCCCACGGCGCGCAATTGCTGCGCGCTGGCGGGACTGCCGTTGATGTAGGCGCGCGAGCGCCCGCCCGCTTCCACCACGCGGCGCAGGAGGAGTTCCTCGTCCTGAGCGAAATCCTGTCGGCAAAGCCAGTCGCGCGCTTCGGGCAGACGCGCGAGATCGAAAACGGCGACGACTTCCGCCTTTTCCTTGTCGCCGCGGACGACGCCGGGGTCGGCGCGTTCGCCGAGCGTCAACGCCAGCGCGTCAATCAGAATGGATTTGCCCGCGCCCGTCTCGCCCGTGAGCGCGCCGAAGCCGCCGGAAAATTCCAGTTCCAGATGATCGACGATGACGAAATCGCGGACGGAAAGACGCAGCAGCATGGGATTTTATGCATCCGCATCTGCCGCCCTGTCCCTGCGGCGGGCGGCGTTTTCTTCGTCCGAGGGGCGTTCGCCCCAATGGAGCTTCTGGCGCAGCATGGAAAAATAGCGGTAGCCCGGCGGATGCAAAAAACAGATCGAATACTCGGAACGCCGCAGACGAATGGCGTCGCCGCGATGAAGGTTCAGGGTCACCTGCCCGTCGAAATGCGCGCGCGCGTCGTTGGCGTGGGTGACGACAATTTCGATTTCCACGTGGTCATCGACCAGCACCGGGCGATTGGTGAGCGCATGCGGACACAGGGGCACCAGCGCGATGCCGGTCAGCGCCGGATGCAGAATCGGGCCGTTGGCGGAAAGCGCGTAGGCGGTGGAACCCGTGGGCGTCGACACGATGAGGCCGTCGGCGCGCTGCTTGTAAATGAATTCGCCGTCGATGAAGAGCTCGCATTCGATCATGCGCCCTGTCGCGCCCTTGTCGATAACGATGTCGTTCAAGGCCAGATTGTTGGCGATTTCCCGGCGCGCGCGAATGACTTCGGCATCCAGCAGCATACGCAATTCCGGCTGAAACTGCCCGTCCAGAAGCGCGTCCATCGCCGAGAGCATATCGTGGCGGGCGATGTCGGTCATGAATCCCAGACGCCCCTGATTGACGCCGACGAGCGGCACGTTATAGCGCGCCAGCCGCCGCGCCGCGTTCAACATGGTGCCGTCGCCGCCGACCACGATCGCCATGTCGGCGTGCGCGCCAATATCCATGAAGCCGCACACCATCCAGCGGGAAAGCTCGTCGGGACGCCCCATGTGCTCGGCGGTTTCCCGCTCGATGAACACCGAAACGCCGCGTTCCTGCAAATAGGCGGCCAGCGCGATCAGGGCGTCGCTGACCCGGCGGCTCTGGTATTTGCCGATGATGGCGATGGTGCGCGGCTGGCGCAACGTATGAATTGGAAAGCTCATGGGCGCATTTAAGCATAATCAACGAACGGAGGACAGAGCAAACGGAAAAGAAGCGAGGGACAATCCCGCCCGTACACGAGTCTGCCCTCGTGATTTCAACGGAAAAATTCGGCATGAGCGGCGTGGTCTTGCCGCTCGCGGCGTTGGGCGCGGGACTTGCGGGAAGCGGCGCAAGGCGGCATGACGTGATGCTCGCCAAGAGAACCCCTGATCAATCGACATTCCGAGCGACCACCCGCAAGCCCGCCATTTTCGCCGACTTCAACGATCGATTTTTTCACCTTTCCGCCGAACTTCGAGGCCGTTTGCCCCTCAGTTGCCCCTTTTGGGAGCACAGCGGGCGGATTTCCCCCGTCAGCTCATCAGCTTTTTCCTCGCCAGGTAAAGATTGGTCAATCCAATCATTCCTTGAACAAGTACCACACACTTGGCACTTTTCTGGCGGACTTCTTTCATCCTGTAGATCCGTTGGTTAATGAAAACTTCCTCCGTTCCCGCGTCTGGCTGCAACCCCGCGATCCCCTGGTTTTGGATTTGGACGGTGACGGCGTTGAAACCGTGGGCATCGACGGTTACGACACGGTGCTGTTCGACCATGACGGCGACGGGATAAGGACGGGTACCGGCTGGGTTAAATCCGATGATGGTCTTCT
>JAITJU010000292.1 GCA_031278735.1 Zoogloeaceae bacterium | reverse complement strand
AATTGCTATAGAATAGCAGGTTTGTAAATATCAACGACTGGGCGAATGTCTCATCAGGATTTTACGCCTTACTTGCAAAAAGGAGACTGGACATGATGCGCACAATGGCGCTGGCGCTTGTTGCCGCCGGCTTTGGTTTGACCGCGGCGGCGCAGGAATCCGCGCCTCCCCCCCCGCCCCCGCAAGCCGCCTCGAACGAAGCGCCGTCGCTGGTTACGGGCGTCTGCGTACAATGTCACGGCGCGACGGGCGCCAGCGCCGATCCGGCGCTGTATCCGCATCTGTCCGGACAGGTTTCCGATTACATCGTCAAGCAATTGCGCGATTTCAAGGCGGGCGTACGCAATGATCCGGTAATGACGAGCATGGCCTACACGGTCGCGACCGACGAAGACGCGCGCGCTGTGGCGAACTGGTACGCCGGGCAGACCGTGACGCCTTCCGCCGCGACGCAGCCCGACCTGATCGAGCGCGGCAAGAAGCTCTGGCGCGCGGGGGACGCCGCCAAGGGCATTCCCGCCTGTTCGGGTTGTCACGGCGCTTCCGGCCAGGGCTTGCCCGCCCAGTATCCCCGCCTCTCTGGACAGCTTCCGTCCTACCTTGCCCAGCAGTTGCAACGCTTTCGCAACGGCGAGCGCGCCAATGACCCGGAAGGCATGATGCGCGCCATCGCGGAACGGCTTACCGACAACGACGTCAAATCCGTCTCCGAATACGCCAGCGGCCTGCGCTGAACGCCTTCCGCTTCCGGATTGGCAAAACGTCCGGCTCCGCCGGACGTTTTTTTGTTTGTGGAATCAGTTCAGCACCCCTTGCGCCTTCGTCATCTGCTGCTTCAGCGATTGACCAAAACCGGCGGCGGCATCCGCGCCCAGACGTTTGGCAAAGCGTTCGGCCAGATTTTCCCGAATCGAGAAATCGACGATTTTTTCCGCCTTGATGATGTCGCGCGCCACGCCGTCGGTTGTGCCCAGAGCATCGCTCAAACCCAGTTCCACGCTTTTTGCGCCGCTCCAGACAAGACCGGAAAACGTTTCCGGCCCCTCTTTCAGGCGCTTGCCTCGTCCGGCGCGCACCGCGCCAATGAATTGCTGATGGATTTCCGTGAGCAGGGCTTCGACATGCGCCTTGTCTTCCGGCTTTACGGGCGAGAACGGGTCCAGAAAGCCCTTGTTTTCTCCGGCGGTCATCAGGCGGCGCTCCACGCCGATCTTTTCCATGGCGCCGGTAAAGCCGAAACCATCGATCAACACGCCGATGGAACCGACGAGGCTGGACTGATTGACATAGATGCGGTCTGCCGCCGCCGCGACGAAATACGCGCCGGAAGCACAGATGTCCTCCACCACGGCGTACAGGGGAATGTCGGGATGCAGCGCCCGCTGGCGGCGGATTTCGTCATAAATCATCCCCGACTGCGCCGGCGATCCGCCGGGACTGTTGATCCGCAGGATGACGCCCGCCGTATTCTGGTTTTCAAAGGCGGATTTGAGGGCGGCGTTGATGCGCTCCGCCGTAATTTCCCCTTGCGCGTCAATGACGCCTTGCAGGTTGATGAGTGCCGTATGCCGCGCGTCGCCCACCGAATCGTTATTTGAACGCCATCCCGAAAGCATGGCCATCAGGACGAAAAAATAAAACAGCACGATGAACTTGAAAAAAATGCCCCAACGCCGTTTGGCGCGCTGTTCCTTCAGCGTGGACAGAACCAGGTTTTCCAGGACTTTGCGCTCCCAGGCGGGGTCGGCGGAGGTATCGGAAGTATTCATCGGGTTGATTTTCCGTAAAAGGCATGAAAAAAACGATTCCACATACGGAACCGTGTGCGGAGCATACCCGCAAGTCAGCTTGCTGTCGATTTTACGCTTTGGGCGTTGGTTTCCAGCCAGGAATGCAGTTCCGCCACGCTGTCCACGCAGGCCAGCGGCGCCGCGGCGCGCAGGACGGACGGCGGATGCGCTCCGTAACAAACGGCAATAGCGGCGACATTCGCGTTCTTCGCCATTTCCAGATCATGCGTGGTGTCGCCGATCATCAGGGCGCGTTCCGGCGCGACGCCCCTTTCCCGCATGAGTTCCAGCAGCATCTGCGGATGCGGCTTGGAAAGACACTGGTCGGCGCAGCGCGTGGCCTGAAAACAGGCGCGCAGATTGAAATGATCCAGCGCCTCATCCAGACCCCGGCGGCTTTTCCCCGTGGCAACCGCCAGCTGGAAGCCGCGTTCGGCAAGCTGTGCGAGCATCTCTTCCACGCCCGCGAACAACGTCAGTTCGTGCTGGCAGGCAAAGTAACGCTGGCGGTAGCGTTTTGCCATTTCCGGGTAGTGTTCCGGCGGCAATTCCGGCGCAATGTAGCGCAGCGCCTCGTTCAGGCCAAGGCCAATGACATGGCGCGCCCGCGCTTCCCCAGGCGGCGCCAGACCCAGATCGAGGCTGGCCGCGGAAATGGCGTGAACGATGGCGGCGGCGGAATCCATCAGGGTGCCGTCCCAGTCGAAGACGACAAGATCAAAAGTTTTCATGGCGGCATCAGGTTTTGGAAGCGGAGGCGAAAAGGCGATTTCGCATTGTACCGGTTGTCGAGGAATGGCGGGCAATGCGCGCGTCCGGTTCAAAAGCGGGCGCAACGCTGTATCCAGAAAGGGGGAAAAGCGGGGGAAATGCCGTAAAACAACGACTTTTACTTTACAAAACTTTCATGACGTTGCATCATCGGCTACTGTTTTCACGAAGACTTTTGTTATGGCCGAATCTGCTGCGACATCGAATCTGGGCGGACTGGCGCTGGCGCTGGTGCGAAGCAATCTGATCAAGGAGAGTGACGCGTCGCGTCTTCTGGCGCAATCGTCCGCCAGCAAGACCTCCTTTGCGGAAACCTTGGTCAGCGCCAAGATCATTTCCGCTTCCGAACTGGCAAAACTGGCTTCCGACACATTCAGCGTTCCCCTGTTCGATCTCTCCGCCTACGATGAATCGCAGGCGCCGGTCATCGATAAAGGTCTGGCGCAGCAGCACGCCATCATTCCGCTCTGCCAGCGCGGAAACCGTTTGATTGTCGCCGCCGCCGATCCCGCCGATCGGCGCGGTCTGGACGCCATTCGCTTCCAGAGCGGCATGTTGCTGGATACGGTGGTCGTGGAAATCGACAAACTGGTGGAATTGGTCGACAAGCTTTCCGAAGACGCCAAGAGCGTATTGAGCCGTCAGGATGGCGGCGGACTGGAAGGCGACGATCTGGATTCGGCGCTGGCGAATGAAGAAATCGAGGAGCGCAGCGACGTCGTTTCGC
>JAITJU010000236.1 GCA_031278735.1 Zoogloeaceae bacterium | reverse complement strand
CTGCAATCCACTTTCTTCGGTCCCCTGAAATACGCCATTCTGCCGCAGCATCTCACGGCGGACGAACTGGTCGGCGGCAACGCGCTGGTGGAAGCGGGAACCTTCGTCTCCATCCTGCTCGGCACCCTGCTCGGCGCCCTGCTCGCGGATTTGCCCAAGGGCGGCACGGCCCTGATCAGCGGCGTGAGCCTCTTCGTCGCGCTGGCGGGCTATCTCGCCAGCCGCCGCATCCCTTCCGCACCCGCACCCGCGCCGGAACTTGTCATCCGGATCAACCCCTTCCGCGAGACCTGGCGCTGTCTCCAGTTCGCGCGCGCCAACCGCTCCGTTTTCCTCTCCATTTTCAGCATTTCCTGGTTCTGGCTCTACGGCTCCATTTTTCTGGCGCAATTTCCGCTCTATGCCAAAAGCACACTTTCCGGCGACAGCGGCATGGTGGCGCTGCTGTTGCTGGCGTTTTCCATCGGCGTGGGCAGCGGCGCGCTGCTGTGCGAAAAACTTTCCCGTCACCAATTGGAACCTGGCCTTGTTCCCTTCGGCGCGCTCGGCCTGACGCTCTTCGGCCTCGACTTCGCCTGGGCCTCGCCCGCGTCCGTCGCTATTGCCGCCGCCCCGCTGCCCTTGACTGAACTCATTGCCCGCCCCAATACCTGGCGTCTGCTCGCCGACCTGCTGCTGCTGGGCGCGTGCGGCGGCCTTTACTGCGTGCCGCTGTACACGCTGATGCAACAGCGCAGCGACGTCGCCTGCCGCGCTCGCGTCATCGCGGCCAACAACATCATGAATTCGCTGTTCATGGTCATCGGCGCGCTCCTTGCCGCCATCATGCTCAAACAGGGCTTGAGCATCCCCACGCTGTTCGCGATAACCGCCGGCGCCAACATGCTGGCCGCCCTCTGCATCTTCAGCCTCGCGCCGGAATTCATGCAGCGGGCAATCAGGAAACTGGGAAGAAAACACAAGCGGTAATGACGCCGGGTACAGCATATAATGGCATTCCCAACCAGGCGCAAAAAAGGAGAGCGCGATGTTCAACAGGATAATTTCGGTAATTTTTTCGAACGAACGGGGCAAGGCCGAAAATGGTTCCGTTTTCAGGTACGCGCCCCTGGTTGCGATTGCGGCGATCGCGGCGGTCGTCCTGATCGCCGCCAGTTACTACACGATTGAGCAGGGCTATCGCGGCATCGCGCTCCGTTTTGGCGAGGTCTACAAAGTCGCGGAGCCGGGACTCAACTTCAAGATTCCGTTCATTGACAATATCTGGGAACTGGAGGTTCGCACACAAAAGGACGCGAGAAAGATCGAAGCCTACAGCAAGGATTCTCAGCCCGTGGATATGGCGATCAGCATCAATTTCCATCTCAACGCGGGCGGAGTGGGCAAGATATATTCGGATTACGGCATCAATTACCGCGACCGGCTGATCGAGCCCAAGCTGATGGCGCTGCCCAAGGACACTATCGGCAAATACGCCGCAATCGAACTGGTGCAAAACCGGGATATGGTCAGCAAGCAGATTCTGGACGATCTGATCGCCTATTTCACGCCGCTCGGGATTATCGTGGAGTCGCTCAATATAGAGAATATCGACTTTTCGCAAGCCTACGAAGCGTCGGTGGAGCAACGCATGCAAGCCGAAGTCGAGGTGCAGAAGGTCAAGCAGAATCTTGAGCGCGAAAGGCTGAACGCCGAGATGGTGCGCGTCCAGGCGCAGGGCGAGGCGGACGCGAAGGTCGCGCAGGCAAAAGCCGAATCGGAGGCGATCATGCTGCGCGGAGCCGCCGAAGCCAAGGCGATCGAGCAGAAGGCCAAGGCGCTCGCGCTCAACCCCAGCCTCGTAAAACTCTACGAAGCGGAGAAATGGGACGGCAAACTGCCCGAAACGATGATTCCCAACCAGAGCATTCCGGTAATAGGCGGCAAATAACGGGCACGCTCCAGCCTTCAGCCGTGGTTTCAGGTTCGGATATGAAATGAATAACGCCACGCATGCCTTCATCTGCGGGTTCATTTTGCCCCCCGGCATATCAAAACCAAGGGAAACGCGGCAAGCGCCTGTTTGTCCGGGGTTCACCCGCAGCCACGCGCCTTCATGAACGGCATTGCGTTGAAAAGCGATTGATGCCGCGAAGGAACCAGATAGATGTTGGAGTATCGACGCTCTGGATCAAAACTGGACAACACCCAGTGTCCGCCCATGAGTTTATGGCGAATCCGCTGTAGCCGTCCGATTGCGCTTCTGTCATGAAGTTTCTTGTCGTCGCTCCTCATGACCGAGAAAACGGCATAACCGGAAAAGAGCGTATTGAACAGGTCCTGGCTCTGAAACCCCTCGATCGTTTTCCGCGTCTTGTATTCAATCAGCAACAGCGGCTGACATTGCGCAATGGTGTTTGCCAGCCCGCGAAGCGCCTCTACCTCATGGCCCTCCACATCCATTTTGATGAAATCGACCCTTCCGGCCTGAAATTGCGCAAGGCACTGGTCGCCAATCCGCGTCCTGATCTTCAGCCTTTCTCCATTGCCCGCGGCTGTTTCCAGACTGGAGGCGCCAAGGTTCCCATCATTTGAAATGAATATCTCGGCCTCGCCGTCCCTGTCGGACAAACCCGCGTTGATCGCTTCGACGTGAGCGGCGCGGTTTTGCCCGATGTTGGCTTTCAGCGCATCGAAAACGAAGCCGATCGGCTCAAAGGCCAGGACGCGCCGCGAATAGTCCGCGATCACGAGAGCGTGGTTGCCTATATTGGCGCCGACATCCAGACTGACGTCCGGCTGAATCGCTGCCAGCACGTCGGCCAGGGAATCGAGCGCGTTGCCGTCATATTCTCCCTTCGCCGATATTTCGCGCGTGATCGAATCCGAGGCAAAAGCGTTCAGGATTTTCCCTCGCTTCGTCGTCAATGTGATCAGGGAATGATTCATGAGATGCATCCTTGTCCGCCTTGTCCGTTGAGCCAGAACCGAACGGCGTCGATCCCGCGCCCGGAAATGCCCGCCGCCGCCGCGAAGAATCGACGGTCGCCGCAGACCACAGGGCAGTTGCCGTGCGGCATGGCCGTCGATGGCATAACCCCGATCTCAAATAATCAACGGCACGATCAACAGCGCCACGATGTTGATGATCTTGATGAGCGGATTGACGGCCGGGCCGGCGGTGTCCTTGTAGGGGTCGCCCACGGTGTCGCCGGTAACGGCGGCCTTGTGGGCTTCCGAACCCTTGCCGCCGAAGTGTCCGTCCTCGATGTATTTCTTGGCGTTGTCCCAGGCGCCGCCGCCCGTGGTCATGGAAATGGCGACGAACAATCCGGTGACGATGGCGCCCATGAGCACGCCGCCCAGCGCCTTTGGCCCCAGCGTGAGACCGACAATGACGGGAACCAGCACGGGCAGCAGCGACGGCGCGATCATTTCCTTGATCGCGGCCTGGGTGAGCATGCCCACGGCGCGGGAATAATCCGGCTTGGCGCTGCCGTCCATGATGCCCTTCACTTCGCGAAACTGGCGGCGCACTTCTTCCACCACGGAGCCCGCGGCGCGCCCTACGGCTTCCATTGCCATCGCGCCGAAAAGATAGGGAATCATGCCGCCGATGAAGAGACCGATGATGACCATGTGATCGGAAAGATCGAAGGTCAGCGTCTGACCGCCCGTTTCCAGCGCGTGCGTGTAGTCGGCGAACAGCACCAGCGCGGCGAGACCGGCGGAACCGATGGCGTAGCCCTTGGTGACGGCCTTGGTGGTGTTGCCCACGGCATCCAGCGGATCGGTGACGGCGCGCACGGAATCCGGCAGCTCGGCCATTTCGGCAATGCCGCCCGCGTTATCGGTAATGGGGCCGTAGGCGTCCAGCGCAACGATGATACCCGTCATGGACAGCATGGACGTGGCGGCAATGGCGATGCCGTAAAGCCCCGCCAGGGCATACGCGACCAGAATGGCGGCGGAGACGCAAAGCACCGGCAATGCCGTAGCTTTCATGGAAACGCCGAGACCGGCGATGATGTTGGTGGCGTGACCCGTCTGCGAAGCGGCGGCGACATGCTGTACCGGCTTGTATTGGGTGCCGGTGTAGAACTCGGTAATCCACACGAGCAAGGCGGTCAGCACCAGGCCGACGACCGCTGAGCCAAAAATGGCCGACGAGGCGATCAGGCCGGATTCGGTTTTGATGCCCGCGCCCAATATCCAATTGGTGACGGGATAGAAAGCCACGATGGCCAGCGCGCCGGCCACCGCCAGCCCACGATAGAGGGCGTTCATGATTTTGCCGCCCTCTTTCGCCTTGACGAAGAAGCAGCCGATGACCGACGCGATGATGGAAACGCCGCCCAGCGCCAAGGGATAAATTACCAGGCTATCGTCCACACCGGGCGTGGCCTTCAGCATCAGCGCGCCCAGCACCATCGTGGCGACGACGGTGACGGCGTAGGTCTCGAAGAGGTCGGCGGCCATGCCCGCGCAGTCGCCCACATTGTCGCCGACGTTATCGGCAATCACCGCCGGGTTGCGCGGATCGTCCTCGGGAATGCCCGCTTCCACCTTGCCCACGAGGTCGGCGCCCACATCCGCGCCCTTGGTGAAAATGCCGCCGCCCAGACGGGCGAAGATGGAAATCAGCGAACCGCCAAAGGCCAGACCCACGAGCGGCTCGACCAGATGATGCGTTTGGGCTTCCGGCAAAATGAGTTTCAGGATCGCGTAATAACCGGCGACGCCGAGCAGTCCCAGCCCCACCACCAGCATCCCGGTGATGGCGCCGCCGCGGAAAGCCACGGTGAGCGCGGCAGACAGCCCCTGACGGGCGGCTTCCGCCGTGCGCGTGTTGGCGCGCACGGAAACGTTCATGCCGATGTAGCCAGTCGCGCCGGACAACAGCGCGCCCAGCAGGAAACCAATGGCCGTATACCAGGAGAGCGCAAGGCCGATGACGAGAAAGAGCACGCCGCCCACGGCGGCAATCGTGGAATATTGTTTATTCAGATAGGCGGACGCGCCTTGCTGGATGGCGCGGGCGATTTCCTGCATACGCTCGTTCCCCGCGGGCAGGGACAGTATCCATTTACTGGAAACGGCGCCGTACAACACCGCGACAATCGCGCAGACCAGCGCCAGGATTAAACCAGAAGACATATCAACTCCTCTTTGCTAAACGACCGCAACCCTGCCACCCGGCCCCGGGTGCGCTGCGGTCAAAAATGGGAAACGCGGCAGACGAAGACGCATGCCGCAAGAATTTTCGCTTGTGCCGGGCATTTTTCCGGCATGTCCCGCCGTTTGCGCGCTCATAGGGAAAACTCCGCGAGTTTTCTCGCCGCGCTGATGTTTTTCAGGCGCACGTAATCCGGCAGCCCGCGTATGAAGGGCGGCGCGTCCTCGCCTTCCACGAGCGGCAGCAAATAGCGGCGGCAAGCGTCGGTGATGCCGAAGCCGTCGGGAGAAATGAAATCGCGCGGCATTTTTTTCTCCGTGTTGGCGACGTGTTGCAAATCCGCCAGAACGATTTCCCAGGCGTAAGGCGCGTCCGTGAGACGGCGAATCGCGGGCATGACGGCGTTTTTGCCCGCCAGCGCCGCTTCCACGGCGGCGCGCCCCACGGCATACGCCTGCTCCACATCGACGCGCGACGCGATGTGGCGGGCGGCGCGTTGCAGGTAATCCGCCAGCGCCCAGTGGTATTTGTAACCCAGACGATCCCGGACAAGCTGCGCCGTCACTTGTCCGACGCCGCCCAACTGGGCATGACCGAAGGCGTCGCGCGTCCCCGTTTCGGCAATCAGCCTGCCGTCGGCGTCATGCAGCCCTTCCGAGACCGCGATGGCGCAATAGCCGCAGCGCTTGACGCAATCGTCTACCCGTTGCAAGAAGGCTTCCGGATCAAAGGGAATTTCGGGAAACAGCAGGATATGCGGCGCCTCGCCCTCGGCTTCGCTCGCCAGACCACAGGCCGCCGCGATCCATCCGGCATGACGTCCCATGACCTCAAGCACGAAAATCTTCGTCGAGGTGCGCGCCATGGAAGCAACGTCAAACCCCGCCTCGCGCATGGAAGTCGCCACATATTTGGCGACCGAGCCAAAACCCGGACAATTGTCGGTGACGGCCAGGTCATTATCCACGGTCTTGGGAATGCCGACGCAGACCAGCGGAAAATCCAGGCGCGTCGCCAGTTGCGACACCTTCCACGCCGTATCCATGGAATCATTGCCGCCGTTATAGAAGAAATAGCCGATGTCATGCGCCCGGAACACCTCGATCAGCCGTGCGTACTGCGCCTGATGTTCTTCCAGCGACTTGAGCTTGTAGCGGCAGGAACCAAACGCCCCGCCCGGCGTATGCCGCAGGCGCGCAATGTCGGCGGCGCTTTCCAGCGAAGTGTCGATCAGGTCTTCGGTCAACGCGCCGATGATGCCGTCCCGTCCGGCGTAGAGCTTGCCGATTGCGTCGGGATGTCGACGCGCGGTCTCGATGACGCCGCAGGCGCTGGCGTTGATGACGGCGGTGACGCCGCCGGATTGCGCGTAAAAAGCGTTTTTCGGCATGATGAGATTATTGCAGCGCGGCGAAGACGCGCGCGGCAATCGTTTCCATGTTGCCCACGCCTTCGATTCGTTTCACTTGCGGCGCGCCGGACGCGCCGCTTGCCGCCCAGTCCGCGTAAAAACGCGTCAGCGGTCGGGTTTCCTGATGGTAGACCGCAAGGCGTTTTTGCACGGTTTCCGCCGCGTCATCCGCGCGCTGCGTCAGCGCCTCTCCGGTCAGGTCGTCTTTATCCGCGACCTTGGGCGGATTGAACTTGAGGTGATAGCTGCGCCCGGAAGGCAGATGCATCCGACGTCCCGCCATGCGCTCGATGATATCGGCATCCGGAACGTCGATTTCCAGCACGAAATCCAGCGCCACGCCCGCCGCCCGCATGGCTTCAGCCTGCGAAATGGTGCGCGGGAAACCGTCGAACAGATAGCCGTTCGCGCAATCCGCCTCGGTCAGGCGCGCCTTGACCATGTTGATAATCGCCGAGTCCGGCACCAGCGCGCCCGCGTCCATGAATTTTTTGGCTTCCTGTCCCAGAGACGTTCCCGCCCGGACATGGGCGCGCAACATGTCACCCGTGGAAATCTGAGGAATGGCGAATTTCTTGCAGATGAATTGTGCCTGGGTACCCTTGCCCGCGCCCGGCGCGCCCAAAAGAATCAATCGCATGATGTTTCCTGTTGTGGTTCATGTTGCAACGCAAACAGCGGAAATTACGCGCAAACGCGGCGGAGGTCAAATTTTGCAATCCGGACAAGGCGCGTCCATGCCGTCGGCACTTTCCGTCTTGCCGTTTCGCCGCGCCGTCCGCGCGTTAAAATCCGGGCGTCGAATTCGGCAATCGGCGCATGGCAATACGCAAAGTCGGCGCGCGACTTTTTGCGCCTTGCTGCTAAGATCAAGGCCATGGAGGGAAACATGCGCGCAGAGGAACGAGTCATAAATTGGCGGAGAGGGGGGGATTCGAACCCCCGTGCCGGTTTTACCCGACCATCCGATTTCGAGTCGGCGCCGTTATGGCCACTTCGGTACCTCTCCGGAGGAGGCGGATGATACCAGAAGACAAGGAAAGAAAGGGCATTCATGGCGCCGGACGCCCGCGGCTGCGCCGGATGAAACGACGCCCTCTCTTGTCTCTGCCGGAGCGCCCTTGCCGCCCAGACGGAGGAGGGGAAAGCGGAGACATTCCCAAAGGCAAATGCGGTTGCCGCGGCGCGGCCCTGCGACTGCTCTTGCCGCTTCTCCTCATCCTGTCCGCCTGTTCGGAACAACCCCTGCCCTTTCCGGAAGCCGAACAGGAACTCGTGGTGCTCACCTACGTTGGCCCCTTGACTTACGACATGGAAGGGGAAGGCGGAACACCCGTCGGGTTCGAGCACGATCTGGCGCAGCTGTTCGCCGCCGAATTGGGAATTTCCGCGCGTTTCGTGGTCGTTCCCCGGCATGAAATACGCGAACGCCTGACGCGGCACGAAGCGCATCTGGCGGCAGGCTGGTTTTCGCCCGCGCCAGGCAAATCCTTTCGTTACAGCGCGCCCTTTCTCTTCACGTCCGATGTGTTGGCGCGCCACGAAGACGCCTTGCCGCTGCGCGATCTGGCGCAGCTGCAGGGGCAAACCGTCGTCGCTCAGGGCAGCCGCCAGTACCGCGCCTTGCGGGAACTGCAAAAGCAGATGCCCAATCTGAAAGCGCGCGAGTCGCGCGCCGATACGCCGCTGGATTTACTGGCCGACGTCGCCAGCCGCAAGGTGGAAATCGCGTTGGTCGATCAGGCGCTCGTCAGCATCGGCCAGAACTATTACCCGGCGCTGCAGACCGGGCTGGAAGTCGGCAAGGCGGAACCGATAGCCTGGATGTTCCCCGCGGACGGCGACCTCCGTCTGTATGAACGGGCGCAGGAGTTCATCGAAAAGATGCGGGATGATCGCGCGCTGATGATATTGCGCGATCGCTATCTGGGACACCTGGAACGTCTGCGCCCCATGGATGTCGTGGTTTTCATCGAGCGCATCGAAACGCTTCTGCCCAAATACCGCGCGCTGTTTCAGCAGGCGCAGCAGGAAACCGGCATCGACTGGCGGCTGCTGGCGGCGCTCTCCTATCAGGAATCGCACTGGAATCCGCTCAATACCAGCCCTACCGGCGTACGCGGCATCATGATGCTCACGGAATACACCGCGGATCGCATGGGCGTCTCCAACCGGCTCGACCCCAATGAAAGCATCCTGGCCGGGGCGCGCTACGTAAATATCCTGAAAAGCTATATCCCGGAAAGCACGCCGGAGCCGGATCGCACCTGGCAGGCGCTGGCCGCCTACAACATCGGCCCCGGCCACTTCAACGCCGCCCGCCGTCTGGCCGGGCGCAAGGGCGTCAATGGCGACTCCTGGTTCGAGATGAAAAAAATCCTGCCGCTGCTGGCGCGTCCGGAATATTACGCCAACCTGAAATCCGGTCGCGCGCGCGGCGGCGAAGCCGTGATTCTGGTGGAAAACGTGCGCCTTTTCTACGACATCCTGCTGCGCCACCAACCCGCATGGACGCCATTGGGTTCGGGGGACGGAGGATGGAAGACGGAGGATGGTCCGTGACCGGGCGCTTCACGCCCGCAAGCATCTGGGAGCGGATGTCTTAGCGTCCTCCCTCCCCAGCCTTCTGCGCTCCGATCTGACAGCGGATGCCGATTGCCACGGCGAACCACAGGGTTGCGATCCGGGTCAGCGCGGTGGCGGCGACGGCTTCCGCGCCAGACATGCCGGAGAGCATCAAAAGACCGCCCATCACCGCCTCCGCGCTGCCCAACCCCCCCGGCATGAAGCTCAGCGCGCCCGCCAGCATGGAAACAGCGTAGATGAAAGCCGCCCACGGGCACGTTATTTCCA
>JAITJU010000198.1 GCA_031278735.1 Zoogloeaceae bacterium | reverse complement strand
GGTAGAGACGGTCTGGATGGATTTTTCGGGATTCGCCCGAATTTCCGCGTCCGCCGCCGCCAGCGCCCGCAGGCCCTTGCGCAGGAGTTCGGGCTTCTCGTCGATTGTCGATTGCAGCGTAATGACGGCGGAAATGCTCTTGTAAAGACCGGGAGATTCGACTGCGTGCAATGCTCCCTTGCTCAAGGCGATGGCTTGCGAAGCGAAAGGCTCTCCCCAGATGAAGCCGTCAAGCGTGCCGGTAACCGCGGCGGTAATGAAATCCGAAGGCGTGAGGCTGGTCGCCTGGATGTCGGAAAACTTCAACCCAACGGTATCCAGCAGCTTGGCAAGGTAATAGTGCGCGTTCGTGCCCTGAGAATAGCCGATGCGTTTTCCCTTGATGTCTTTCGCGGACTGGATGCTTTGGTTGGCGACCAGCACGAAAGGTTCATGGGGTTTGCCGCCGCCGTTTTGCAGCGTGGCGATGATGCGCACCGGCAAGCCGTTGAGCGTGGAGAACACGACCGGCGTTTCCGCCGCCGTGCCGAAGGTGACGCGACCGCCGACGACCGCATCCAGCACCAGGCGCCCGCTTGGGAAAGTCACGGAACGGGCTTCCAGACCCTGTTTTTCCCAGAGCTTCTCGGCGTCGGCAATGAAAAACTGCACCCAGCCGACCGACAGCCCTTCTCCGATAACGACGGGTTCGGCAAGAGAGGGGATCGAAAAACCAACAAGGACGAAACTGGCGATGACGCCAATCCCACGGCGAAACGATTTGCGTGAAAACATGGGAGTTCCTCCAAAAAAATAAAATCAGCGCACGGTATCGGTTGTGATGAAAGGATGTCGCCGCTCATAGGCGCGCGCGGCGCGCAAGACCAGATCGTCCCGATAGCGCGCGCCAACAATCTGCAAACCGACGGGCAGCCCATTGGCGCTAAATCCGATGGGGATCGAGGCGGCGGGTTGTTGCGACAGGTTGAACGGATAGGTAAACGGAGAAGTCGCCGAGCGCGGATCCGTGACGCCTTGCTCGACCAGGGGAGCGGAGCTGGCCGTCGTCGGCGTCAGCAAGAGATCCCATTTCCCGAAAAACAGGTTCAGCGCGCGCGTAAAGGATTCGCGTGCCTGTACCGCCGCCAGATAGCGCGTCACGCCAATTTGCCGCCCCTGCTCGGCGAAATCCCGAAGACCGGCTTCCGCCAGGGCAAGGCGATCTTGCGGCAGCGTTTCAAAAAGCCGCGCCACGGCGGCGGCGCCCAGAACGCGATAAATGGCGTGAAGCGGATCCTCAATGGGCGGCGAGGCTGCCTCGACCTTCGCCCCCAGTTCGCCAAATGACTTTGCGGCCCTGGCGACGAGTTCGGCAATTTCCGGATCGACTCTGGCGTACCCCAGATCGGGGCTGAAGGCGATGCGCAAATCCTTGACGCCTTGTTCGATATCAAGACGCCAGTCCCGGTTGTCGTAAGGAAGCGCATGCACGTCGCGCGCGTCGGGGCGGGCAATCGCGTTCAACAGCAAGGCGGCGTCGCGCACCGTGCGCGTCATCGGCGAAACATTGAAAAGCGTGCCCGTATGCGCCGCGGGATAACCCGCCACGCGCCCGAATGACGGCTTGAATCCAAAAACGCCGCTGAAGGCGGCAGGCTGCCGGACGGAGCCGCCGCCGTCGGAAGCCGCGTGCAGCGGCCCGAAACCGATGGCCGCCGCCGCCGCCGAACCGCCACTGCTTCCGCCCGGCGTATGCGCCGGATTCCAGGGATTGCGCGTAACGCCGGTGAGCGGACTGTCGCCGAATCCTTTCCAGCCGAATTCCGCTGTCGTCGTCTTGCCCAACAGAACGACGCCAGATTCCCGCAAACGCGCGACGACAGGCGAATCCTCGTTCCAATCCTGATCCGGATTAACCACGCGACTGCCGCGCAAGGTAGGCCAGCCCTTGGCCAGAAGCAAATCCTTGACGGTTGCCGGAACGCCGTCAAGCTCGCTCCACTGCGTGCCGTCATGCCAGCGCCGTTCGGACTGGCGCGCGGCGGCAAGCGCCGCGTCGGCGTCCAGCAGGGCAAACGCGTTCAGGACGGGATTATGCGTCTCGATGTGCGCCAATATCGCCCGCGTCGTTTCCACCGGGGAAAGTTTGCGCTGGCGATAGAGCGTGGAAAGCTCCTCGGCGCTGTACTGGCTCAAGGCGGGCGCCGCGTCATTCCGGTCTGTTTTCGTGGAAGCGTTCATAAATCCGATCATCTTTCTCGTTGATGGCGTATGGCGAAAATCTAATGAAAATACAACGGCAAACAAACGAAATAGATTTGATATGCTTATTGGCTGTCATGACATGTCGCCCGCTCTCCGGGAACGGCGTTTTTCCTGGGGTTCACGGCCAGAACAATCCACAAGCGCAATCCACAAGCGCCTGATATAACAGGGCATATTGATATTGAAATAACTTCGTTCCAATGCGGCGCGCCGCTCACGTAAGCTGTTTTCACCTTTGAACACTCTGCGTGAGGAGAAACCCATGCGTTTGCATCGACCCCTGGCTGGACTGGCGCTGCTGTTTTCATTCCACCTTGCCTCGGCTGACGTTGTCCGCGTCGCCATCGGCACTCAGGATCCGACGATCAACTGCGCCACCGGCGGGCTGATCATCCGTGAATTGAAGCTGCTGGAAAAATATTTGCCCAAGGACGGCAAATACAAGGATGTCCAGTGGGACATCCAGTGGAAGAGCTTCACCTCCGGGCCGCCGCTCACCAACGAACAGGTCGCGGGCAAACTCGACATCGGTTCAATGGCCGAGTTTCCCGGTCTGCTGAATATCGTCGCGCACCGCTCGGCGGGAAAGAAAAGCGTTTTCATCAACGTCATTTCCGGCAGTGTGCAAGGCAGCGGCAACGGCATCGTGGTGCCGACGGATTCTCCCGTCCAGACTTTTGGAGAATTAAAGGGCAAGCGAATTTCCGTTCCCTTCGGATCGACCGCGCACGGCGTGCTGTTGCGTGCCGTCGCCAAGCAGGGCTGGGACAACGAGCGCGACGTGACGCTGGTGTCCCAGGCGCCGGACGTGGGCGGCAGCGCGCTCAAATCGAACAGGATTGACGCGCACGCGAACTTCGTGCCGTTCCCGGATCTTTTCCAGTATCGCGGTTTCGCGCGCAAGATTTTCGATGGTTCGCAGGATGGGAACGCGACCTTTCACGGAACACTGGTCGACGACGACTACGCCAAGAAATATCCCGAAGTCGTGCTTGCCTATCTGCGCGCCGTAATCGAGGCGGATCGCCTGGCACGCGAAGATCCGGAAGGAATCAGCGAGCTGATCCAGAAAGTGACCGGCATCGAGGCCGAAGTAAACTACCTTTTCCATGGCCCGCTCGGTTTGCAGACGCGGGACGCCACCTGGAAGCCCGAATTTCGCGCCGCCGCGAATACCGCGTTGAAAACCCTGCGGCTGTTGAAGAAGACCGATCTTGAATTCGACGCCAACGAGTATATCGACGATTCGTACATTCGCGCCGCCTACAGGCAGGCCGGACTGGATTACGAGGCAAGGCTCAAGGATTACGCCAAGTCGCCGCTCAAGGCCAAGGACGCCAGCACCGGCCAGGACATCTCGGACTTCCGTCAGCTTGCCCAGCTTTGGGTCGCGGGCGAGCCGAAGGTTCGTCACTATGCCTCTCCGAACAACGCGCTTGCCGCCGCCGCGGCGGTCGAGGCGGCGGGCGGCAGGACGCGCGTAATCTATGCCCATGATCGCGCGACCGGCATCAAGCTGTTCGCGCATCAGGCGTGGTTCGCGCGTGACGCCAAGGGCGTGTTGTCCGCCTTTTTGCTGAAAACCGACGCCGAGGCCCACGCCAGGGCCAAGGGCGGAAAAGTGCTGGACTACGCGGCGGCGCGCAAGGCCGCGGCGGGCAACTGAGCGGACGGAGGCGGAGATGGGTGTGGATTTGACCCTGGACGGCGAAGTCATCGATCCCGCGCCGTTCGCGCCCGCACGCGGAAGTTGCGGCCATGCCGCCAGACAGTGGCTGCGGGCGTTCCGTCCCGGACGCCTCGCGTTGCGGCTGTCCGCCCTCGGCTTTTGCGTTGTGCTCTGGCAATTGGCCTCCTCCCTGCGCGTCGACCTTGGCATCGTGAGCTTCCGGTATGTCCCGGCGCCGACAGAGGTGGCGATCGCGGCGTGGAATCTGCTCCAGTCGCCCAAGCTGATCGCGCATATCGTCAACAGCTTGAGCCGCGTCTTTTCCGGGTTCGGGGCGGCCGCCCTGATCGGCGTCTGCCTTGGCGTACTCATTGGGCGGCTGCGCTGGCTGGAGGATTCCCTCCTGCCGCCGCTCGAAGTGCTGCGGCCAATTCCTGGCGTGGCCTGGATCCCGCTTGCCATCCTGATGTTCCCGTCATCCGAATTGAGCATGATCTTCATCACTTTCATTGGCGCCCTATTCCCCATCCTACTCAACACGATTCATGGCGTGGAAGCCATCGACCGACGCCTGATCGCCGCTTCGCGCAGCCTCGGCGCCGGCCGTTGGGCGGTTTTTGCCGAAGTGGTGCTGCCCGGCGCCTTGCCCAGCGTCATCACTGGCCTGACGATCGGCATGGGCACTTCGTGGTTCTGTCTGGTCACCGCCGAAATGATCGCCGGGCAATACGGCATCGGCTACTACACCTGGGAGTCCTACACCTTGCAGAACTACGCGGACATCGTGGTCGGCATGTTGTTCATCGGCGCCTTCGGCATGACCAGCAGCGCCCTCGTCAAGCTGTTCGGCCATGCGCTCATGCCGTGGCGCCGCGTTCAGGAACGCCGCGCATGAACGTCGTCAATGACCAGGCGGAAGCGAACACGCCTTCCCTGCGTCGCGCAGGCCAGATTGATCTGCGGGAGATTGCGATTCATCTGCCGGGAAAGACGCGCTTTGAAGCCGTGCGGAACATCAGCGCGCACATCGACGCGGGCGAATTCGTCAGCATCATCGGGCCTTCCGGCTGCGGCAAGTCGACCCTGCTGAACGCGATTGCCGGATATCTGGCGCCGAGCGGCGGCAGTCTGCGGGTGGATGGTGAAGCCGTGACCGGACCGGGGCCGGACAGAGGCATGGTATTCCAGCACAATTCGCTGTTTCCCTGGAAAACGGCGCTTCACAACGTGGCGTTCGGGTTGAAGATGAACGGCGTCGGATACCGGGAACGTCTGGCGCGCGCGGAAGAATTTCTGCGGCTGGTCGGCTTGACGGGTTTTTCGGATCGCTACCCGGCGCAGCTGTCGGGCGGCATGCAGCAGCGCGTCGAGATCGCCAGGGCGCTCATCAACAACCCGCGCGTCGTGCTGATGGATGAACCCTTCGGGGCGCTCGACGCGCAAACCCGCGAACGCATGCAACAGCTTCTGCTGGATATCTGGGGGCGTTTCAAGCCAACGGTGCTTTTCGTCACCCACGATATCGACGAAGCGTTGATTCTTTCTGATCGCGTCCTAGTAATGACCTGCCGACCTGGCCAGGCGCGCGAGGAGATCGACATCGATCTGCCGCGTCCGAGACCGGAAAACATCGTGGTCTCGCCTGAATTCATCGCCCTGAAAAAGCGATGCCTGGCGCTGGTGCGGGACGAGGCGCGCAAATCCCTGATCGACGGGCTGGAAGCGGATCGCATCCAAATCCCCGTGGAAGCATGAATCTCGATCAATCCTTCCAACCGATATGAACTCGCCCGTCATGAGCAATTATCCACAGGAAAGCCCAGCGTCTCGCGGACAGCAACCCTTGCCGCTCTACATGCAGATCAAGGACGCCTTGCGCGAGGAAATCCGCGGCGGCGGCCTTCAACAGCACGAACGCATTCCGTCGGAGAGCGAGCTGGGCAAGCGTTACGGCGTCAGCCGCATCACGGTGCGCAGGGCATTGAGCGATCTGGAGAACGAGCAGCTGATCTTCCGGATCGCGGGCAAGGGCGCCTTCGTGGCCAAACCTCGCCCGCTCCAGAAAACGGAACGCCTGCAAGGTTTCGGCGAGGCCATGCAGCCTCTGGGAATCACGGTCGCAAACCGGGTGGTCAGCATCGTCTCGATTGCCGCCCCGGACGAGATAGCCAAACGTCTGCAAGTGCCCGAAGGCAGTCCGCTCACGGAAATACGCCGTGTGCGCTTGGCCAATGGAAGCCCGATCTCGTTCGACGTAACCTACGTGCGCCGCGTCCTCGGCGATCGTCTGGCGCGGGAAGACCTGGCGACGCGCGACATCTTCCTCATCATCGAAAACGACTACGCCACGCCGCTGGGATACGCGGACATGATCGTCGACGCCATTTCCTCCGACGCCGCGCTTGCCAGGCAACTCGGCGTCACGGTCGGCGCTCCGATCCTGCGTTGCGAACGCTTGACCTGGACCGACGCCGGAGAGCCTATTGATTTTGAATATCTATACTACCGGAACAACGCATTCCGTTACCAACTGCGCGCCAGACGCAATTGACGTCCAGCGCCGACCCAGTTTTGAAAAAGGATTCGAATCATGCCGATTGAAAGCAAGGAGCGCCCCATCTTCATCCTTGGCGCCGAGCGCTCCGGAACGACGCTGATCATGGCCATGCTTGGTCATCACAAGCGCATTTCCGTCCCCGAGGTATCTTGGTATTACCCGCGTTTTCGACCGTACCTGCATACCTATGGCGATCTTTCACGCCCGGAGAATTTCCGGACGCTTGCGGAGGAAATGGTCTTTGGACTGAAAACGCCGTTCTGGGGCATGCCGACAAATCCGGCAATGATCGTCGACGAAATCGTCGCGCGGTCGCCAGAGAAAAGTTTTGCCGGTCTTTTCGCCGCGATGATCGAAAAGTATGCGGAACTTGAAGGCAAGCCGCGTTGGGGAGAAAAGACGCCGTACAACCTCTATTTCGTGAAGGAAATCCTGGAGGACTTTCCGAACGCGCAGTTCGTTTTCATTACCCGCGATGGTCGTGATGCCAGCGCCGACTATCTGGAATCCTCATTCGGGCCAACCAATATCTACGCGGCCGCGCGCGCATGGAAGCGGGCGCAGAATGCCGTCGGAGATGTCCGTTCCAGTCTGCGCGCCGACCAGTGGTTTGACATTTCCTACGAGGAACTGGTCCGGCGGCCGGAGGATGTTTTGCGCCGCGTCGTCCGGTTTCTCGCTGAAGATTATGACCCGCAAATGCTTGCGTTCCATCACGGCGATATTGCCAGGCGCCGCGGACAGACGCGCGATCACGCGCCCTTGGGACGTCCAGCGAGTCCGGCCTACATTGGCGTCTACAAGAATTTATTGAGCTTGCGCGATCAGCGTGTCTTTGCCTGGGTGGCGGGAAAAGAACTGAGGGATTCCGGTTACCCGACGGATGTCGAGCCGCTTGCGCTTGACGAGGAGGAAATCGATCGCTGCCTGGAACTGGACGGTCGCTATCGCGCGGCCTCGCTTGATGCGCCGGATGGACACATCGTCTATGAAAGTTACAACGACTGGCTGGCGGATCAGCGCGAGGCGCGTCGTCAAGCCGGTCTGTGGCGCCTGGAAAACGCGCCGAAACATTTCCCGCTAGGTGACCCGGATGAGGAAATGATCACTGGCCAGCGCGCCTGGCGCAAATGGAAAGATCGCCTTGGCGTCAAGCGACGCTATGTGTCGAACAAGGTGATACTCTGAACATGCGCGCCGCGGTAATGACATTGTTGCGCGGAAGGAAAGCGCGATTGACCGCCGACCGACGCTTCGAGGCCGGACAACGCCTGCGCGACATCGCGGCAGGCCGTTTGTCGGCCTGCCGCGCTGCCAAGGTCTCATTGCACGACGTTAGTGTATCGTTCGCTCCAGACCGTTCAGCGGCGGTGGTTTCTGGACTCGAACTGACGATCCTGCCCGGCGAATTCGTGACTTTTCTCGGCCCTTCCGGTTGCGGCAAAACGACCTTGCTCAACGTCATCGGCGGAATGATTCTGCCGACGACCGGAAAGGTGCGCATCAACGACGCGCTGGTCACGGCGCCGACGCCAATGTGCAACATCGTGTTTCAGCAGCATTCGCTCTTCGAATGGATGCGCGTGGCAGACAATGTCGCTTTTGGCCCTCGCGCGCTTGGTCATCCTGATCCGCGCGGCGAGGCAATGCGCTTTCTTCATCTGGTTGGTCTGGAAGAGCACGCGGACGCTTATCCGGTCACGTTGTCAGGGGGGATGCGGCAACGAGTGGCAATCGCCCGCGCGCTTGCCACCTCCCCCAGCGTGTTGCTGATGGACGAGCCTTTCGGCGCGCTTGATGCCCAGACGCGCAGCATCATGCAGGAAGAATTGCTGAAGTTGCGCCGCAGCATCGCGCCGACCGTGATCTTTGTTACGCATGATGTCGACGAGGCGCTGCTGCTCTCCGACCGAATTTTCGTGATGCGCGCCATGCCAGGCGGGCTGAAAGAGGAAATTGCCGCTGACGGCATGTTCCGGCACAAGGAGAAAGTCCTGCGCAACGGGAAATATCGCGCGTTGCGGCAGCATATCCTGACGCAGATCCGCGAGGAAACGCTCAAGGTCTTCAATCGTCCGAATAGGATGCAACGATGAACCGGTCTGGCATATCTCGTTTTTTCACCTCGTTTCCGTGGTTCCTGCTCAGTCTGCCCGCGCTGCTTCTCGTGTGGCGGCTGGCCGCGGATCGTGTTGACAATCCGGTGTTGCTGCCCTCGCCGAATCTGGTTGCCGAAAGTGCCCTGGAACTTTTCGGCGACGGCAGTCTTGTCGCCGACATCAAAGCCAGTCTGCAACGGGTGTTTACCGGTTTCTTCATCGCCTCGACCCTGGCAGTCCCGCTGGCCTTGCTGATGGCCTATTTTCTTCCGTTGCGGCAACTATTCTTGCCGCTCGTGACCATATTGCGGCCGATTCCGCCAATTGCCTGGATTCCGCTGGCCATCCTCTGGTTCGGTCTTGGCGACAAACCGAGCTATTTCATCACAGCGCTGGCCGCTTTCTTTCCGATTTTCCTCAACGCCTTCGCAGGCGGCATCGATGTCCAGCCGCGGCACGTACACGCCGCCCGTTTCCTCGGCGCCGGGCGCTGGCTGATGGTGCGGCATATCTACCTGATGTCTGCCCTGCCTCATGTCTGGACAGGGTTGCGCATCGGGTTGGGTCAAAGCTGGATGGCGGTAGTGACCGCCGAGCTGATTGCCGCCCAGTCCGGTCTTGGCTACATGATTCAGGCCAATCGCATCAACCTGGAAACCCAGCACGTGTTAACCGGCATGATTGTTATCGGCATGCTCGGCGCGCTCATGACCACCGCGCTCGGCTGGTGTGAAAGATTTGTTCTGCCCTGGAAATTTCAGCGGCAATAAACCCGGAGAGCAATCCCATGTTCCTTATTCGTACTCTGCATCATCCCACACTGCGCAATCTGCTGGCAGGCATCGGCATCGCGTTGGCTTCGACGGGACATGCCAACGACGCAATTCCAATCCGCATTGCTTATCCGCAGGCGCTCAACGGCCAGATTCCACTGGTGCTGGATAAATCCGGCATCGCAAAAAGTCATGGGCTTGACGCCTGGTACACCTTTTTCCAGAACGGTCCGCCGATGATGGAAGCGCTTGCAGCGGGCAGCGTCGATGTCGTGGTGTCGAGTTATCAGCCTTTCGCCGTCTTCATATCCCGACAACCGGGCAAGGCGACGCCGGTGGCGAATCTCGGACACGCCAGCTATTCCCTGCTGACGCCGAAGGAAGCAAAGGAAAATTCGTTGGCCGATCTGAAAGGAAAGCGCATCGCGCTCTCATTCGGATCCGATTCGCATCTCGATCTGTTGCGATCCATCCGAAAGTTTGGTCTTGATCCGGCAAGCGATTTCAAACTGCTGCACATGGCGCCGAACGAACTCAACCTTGCACTTAATCAAGGCTTCGCCGATGCGGCAGTGATTCGCCAGCCGCAGGCGCGGCGACTTGAGCGGGAATTTGGCTTGCGTAACGTGCAAACCTGGCCTCACTATTTTCTGGTCATCGCCAGCAGCGAGTTTTTGGCGCGGCAGCCGACCGCAAAGGAGCGCCTGCTGGACGCGCTGCGTGAGACGGTGGTGTACATCACGCGCAACGAGGATCGGGCAGCCGAATGGTTCGGCGAGCGGTTACGCCTGTCGCCTGCAATCATCAAGGAGCTTTCCGCCCAGAACCCCCTGTTCAAGGATGTAAAGAACGCCGACGATGTGCATATCGAATTCGACGCCGCATACCGGCAATCGATCAACGACTGGCTGGCGGCAAGTTTCGAAAATGGGCTGATCAAGAACCGCGTCGAACCCTTGAAGGAACAGGAAGACAATCAATGACAATCAGGAACGTCACGGTCGACATTCTCGTGATCGGCGGCGGCACGGCCGGACCAATCGCCGCGATCAAGGCCAAGGCCAAGGCGCCCAATCTTGCGGTGCTCCTGCTGGACAAGGCCAACGTAAAGCGCAGCGGCGCCATCGCCGAAGGGATGGACAGCGTAAACAACGCAATCATTCCCGGCTATGCGACGCCAGAGCAATACGTCCGGGAAATCACCATCGCCAACGACGGCATCGTCAACCAGCGCGCGCTGATGGCCTATGCCGCGCGCAGTTACGACATGATTCGCGAACTGGACAAATGGGGCGTCAAGTTCGAGAAGGATGAAACCGGCGACTATGCCGTCAAGAAGGTGCACCACCTCGGTTCCTATGTCCTGCCCATGCCGGAAGGATACAACGTCAAGAAGGTGATTTTCCGCCAGATCAAGCGTCTCGGCGTCGAGGTGTCCAACCGCCTGACCGCCACGCGACTGCTGATCGGCAAGGACGGTCGCGTGGCCGGAGCCATCGCGCTGGATTCGCGTTCCGGCGAAATCGTGCTCGTCCGCGCGCGCGCGGTGGTGCTGTGCACCGGCGCGGCGGGACGCCTGGGGCTGCCGACATCGGGTTATCTCTTCGGCACCTACGAGAATCCGACCAACGCGGGCGACGGCTACAGCATGGCCTACCACGCGGGAGCGGAATTGTCCGGACTGGAATGCTTCCAGATCAATCCGCTGATCAAGGACTACAACGGCCCGGCGTGCGCCTACGTTACCGGGCCTTTCGGCGGCTACACCGTCAATGCCAGGGGCGAGCGCTTCATCAAGAGCGATTATTGGAGCGGCCAGATGATGCTCGAATTCTGGCGTGAGCTGGAAAGCGGCAATGGGCCGGTTTTCCTCAAGCTGAATCATCTCGCCGACGAGACCGTCACGCGCATCGAGAACGTGCTGCACGTCACGGAACGGCCATCGCGCGGCCTGTTCCACAAAGGACGCGGCGCCGACTACCGGAATGACCTCGTCGAAATGTACATTTCCGAAATCGGGCTGTGCGGCGGCCACAGCGCCTCGGGCGTGTGGGTGGATGAACACGCGCGCACGACGGCGCCTGGTCTCTACGCCGCGGGCGACCTGTGCAACGTGGCGCACAACTACATGCTGGGCGCGATGGTATATGGGCAGATCGCCGGCGAGGACGCGGTTGACTACATCGATGGCCTGGCGTTGCCGGATTACGACGCGGAACAGGTGGAACGCGAACGCGAACGGATTCTGGCTCCGCTTGCGCGCGCAAACGGCCTGTCGGCAAGCAAGGTCGAATACAAGCTGCGGCGCATGGTCAACGATTATCTGCAACCGCCCAAAGTCACGCGCAAGATGGAAATCGGCCTGCAACGCTTCGCCGAAATTCGTGACGACCTCAAGCAGATCAAGGCCGGGAATCCGCACGAACTGATGCGCGCGATTGAAGTTCACGCCATTCTCGATTGCGCCGAGTTGGCCGCGCGCGCCTCGCTGTATCGCACGGAAAGTCGCTGGGGGCTTTACCATTACCGCATTGATTTTCCCGAACGCGACGATGCCCGCTGGAATTGCTTCGTCGAGGCGCGCAAGGACATCAACGGCAATCCGGAATTCTTCAAGCGCCCAGTGCCCGAGTACATCACGCCAATCGACAATGACGAACGCAACGCCTACAACGAACTGCGCATCGAAGCGGCGCACACCCAGGGAACGACATGAAGCAGACCAGAAACAACCCGGAACTTGATGTCTCGATTATCGTAGACCACGACAAATGCATTGCCAACAAAGGGTGCCGCGTCTGCATCGACGCCTGCCCGACGGATATTCTGATACTGGACGACGAAGGCAAGATTCGCATGGCCTATGACGAATGCTGGTATTGCCTTCCATGCCAGCAGGATTGTCCGACCAAGGCGATCCGCGTCGAGATGCCCTACCTGGTGCGTTGAGTCATGACCAGCGCGGAACTGGACACCGGACTCCCGCCTTCCGTGCTGGCGCGGCTTGCCGACAGCGATCCGGCGACGCGGCGCGTTGCGGTGCGCGAGGTGAATGACGAATTCGACAGCGAGGGGCTTGCCGTTTATCTGCGCGCCTCCCGCGACGCGGCGGCCGAAGTGCGGCTGGAGGCGGCGCATGCCCTGGAGGGCATTGGCGATCGCGCGGCGGTCGAGCGCCTGATCGCGCTTCTCGGCGACGACGAGGCCGAAGTGCGCCAGGCCGCGGCGGCGTCCCTGGCCGAACTGCGCGACGGCGACGGCGGACAGTTGTTGGCGTCGGCGTTGGCGTCGGTCGAAGGCGTGTCTCGCGCGGCAATCCTGGGGGCATTGCGCAAGCTGCGCGAACCGGCGGCCTTTGCGCCGGCGGTCGCCGCGCTGTCGGATGCGCTGGCCCCGGTGCGGCGCGAGGCCATCGGCGTGCTGGCGTATCTGCGCGACGCGCGCGCCATCGAAGCGATTGCCGCGCGAGCGTCGTCCGACCCATCAGCGGAAGTGCGCCGCGCGGCGGCGGGCGCGCTTGGCTTCGCCAAAGCCGACGATTTGCCCGTCGCGCGCGCGGCGCTGCTGTCCGCCTTGCGTGACGAAGACTGGGAAGTGCGCGAGGCGGCGGCTGTGACGCTTGAGAAGCTGCTCGACCCGGCCAGCGGCGAAGGTCTGATCCGCGCGCTTGCACAGGACGAATACTGGCAGGTTCGC
>JAITJU010000191.1 GCA_031278735.1 Zoogloeaceae bacterium | reverse complement strand
CGAAGACGGCGGCGATGCGGTCGGCGAGCCGCTGGACATTCGCCTTGGAGCCTGGCGCTTCACCGACCAGGCGGATGATGCCCGCCAGCAGCGTGTGCGCGCCCACGCCGGTTGCCCGGCAGCGCAGGAGACCGTTGCCGTTTACCGTGGCGGCATAGACCTTGCCGCCTGCCGTCTTGGCGACGGGCATGGCCTCGCCGGTCAGCATGGCTTCGTTGATGTGGGATTCGCCGACAAGCACCTCGCCGTCGACGGGCACGGCCTCGCCCGCCCGCACGACGAAGATGTCGCCGGGAATGAGTTCGGCGACCGGCGTTTCGATGAGTTCGCCCGCCCGCTCGATATATGCCGTTTGCGGTTGCAGGCGCGCCAGGGATTCAATGGCGGCGGCGGTTTTCGCCTTGGCGCGGGATTCGAGAATCTTGCCTAGCAGAACGAGCGTGATGACGCTGGCCGAGGCTTCATAATAGACGTGGTAATGGGCAAGCCCGGCCAGCGTGACCACGGCGCTGTAGCCCCAGGCCATGCTGGTGCCCAGGGCGACCAGCACGTCCATGTTGCCGACGCCGCCGCGCAAGGCGGAAAATCCGCCGCGATAAAAACGCCAGCCGATCCAGAATTGCACGGGCGTCGCCAGGGCGAATTGCAGCCAGCGCGGCAGGATGTCGTGATGCGTATCACCCGTAAACATGAAGGGCATTTGCGCGATCAGGGGCAGCGTCAGCAGGGCGGCGACGAGGAAACGGCGCGTTTCCTCCTTTCGCGTCGCCGCCTGCTGAACCTTTTCCGCTTCCCGCGTGGCGTGGGTCGACACGGTCGCGGTGAAGCCGGTTTTTCTGATGGTCTCGATCAATTGTTCGACGCCGGTTGTGCCCGGCTCGAAGCGCACATGCGCGCGCTCGGCGGCGAAGTTGACCGTCGCCTCGACGCCGGGGAGTTTGTTGATCTGCCGTTCCACGCGCGCCGCGCAAGCGGCGCAGGCCAGGCCGCCGAGCGCGAATTCCACGGTCTGCCGTTCGGACGGCGCGGCGGCGTCGGGGAGGCTTTCGGGAGAAATTTCCAGTGTCGCGGAGGTCATTGTGTCGTCCAAACGTTCAGAATCGTTGGGGCGTCTGCGCGCAGGCGCAGGCCGAAGCACTGTCCCCATCGCGGATCGCGGAAAGTATCGGGCAACATTCCAGCGGGCCGTGCCCCGGACACGCCGCCACCAGACTGGCAAGCCGGGCGCGGATGCTTTCGAGGCGCGCGATCTGCCCCTCGATTTCGGCAAGACGCCGACTGGCGCGCGCCTTCACGCCTGCCACGCCGGATTCCGCGTCGGCGGAAAGATTCAACAGATCGGCGATTTCTTCCAGACTGAACCCCAGGTCTTTCGCGCGCAGAATGAAATGCACCTGCCTCACGGCGTCTCCGCCGTCGTATTCGCGGTAGCCGGAAGCGCCGCGCAGCGGACGCGGCAGCAGTCCTTCGCGTTCATAATAACGCAAGGTGCTCGTCGGAACGCCGGTCGTTCTGGCCAGTATCCCGATCGATATGGGACGGACCGCGACGCCATTGTCAAGCGCGTGCATCATCATCACAAGAAAGACTCCACAAGCCGGGGTTGAAAATACGTTGGAAACATGAAAGTTAGCCTTGAAGCCGACTTTAAAGTCAAAGACTTATCGTTGATATGCTTATGCTGATTATGCCTGTTCATGCGGCAAGCGCCAAGGCGCTGGCCGCGCCCAAATCCAGCGCCCGGTCATGGAAGGCGGCGACGCTCTCCCGGTGGGCGACGCTGACAATGGTCGCATTGGGCAGCCGTTCCCGCACCAGACGATACATTGCGGCTTCGTTGGCGGGGTCGAGCGAAGCGGTGGATTCATCGAGAAAGAGCCAGTCCGGTTCATGCAGCAAAACGCGCGCGAAGGCGAGACGCTGCTGTTCGCCGGGCGAGAGGAGTTTGTCCCAGTTGTCGTGTTCTTCCAGGCGCTCAATCAGATGCGTCAGCTTCACCGCTTGCAGGGCTTCGATGCACTCGCCCATGCCGAACCACTGCCCATCATCTGGATAGCACAGACACTCGCGCAAGGAACCGATAGGGAAATAGCTTCTCTGCGGCAGAAACATCTTCGCGCCCTCCGGCAAGGCGATTTCGCCTTCGCCGTGCGGCCAGAGTCCGGCCAGCGCGCGCAACAGGGTGCTTTTGCCCGCGCCGGAATGCCCCCGTATCAGCCAGCGTTCCCCGGCACGGATATTCAGCGCGTCAATGCGCGCAAGTTTTTCGCCATTGGGCAGACGCAAATCCAGCGCGTGAATGGCAAGGCTATTGGATTGAGTGTTTTGCGCAAGGCGGATGCCGCCCGCTTCCCGCATTTTCATTGCCGCGTCGAATTCGATCAGACGCCGGAATACCGCGCGCAGAAGCGCCAGGCTCTTGTAGGAGGAAATAAACCACGAGAGCGCGATGCGCACCCGGTTGACCGCCTGCGTCAATTGCTGCACCGCGCCCAGGGTAATCAGTCCGGCGAAATAGCGCGGCCCGATGATGAGCAGCGGCAAATACGAGCCGATTTCGGCATAGGCTTCATGAAACAATGTGATGCGTTTCGTGTAGTCCATGACGCGCCGCCAGTTCTCGCGGATTGCCCTGAACGTGGCGGAAAGGCGCACGGTTTCCGCGCGGGCGCCGGAATAGAAGGCGATCTGTTCGGCGTTTTCGCGCACGCGCACCATCAGGAAACGGAAATGCGCCTCGCAACGCTGCTGGTGATAATCGGCGCGCACAAGCGGATGGCCGATTTTTTCCAGCAGCCAGGTGCCGCCCAGCGCGTAGATGACCGCCACCCACAACATATAACCGGGGATTTCGAGCGAGACGCCGCCCAGCGCGAGAGCGAGGCTGCCGGAAAGATTCCAGACGATCGCCGCATGGGAGACCAGACCGGTCAGGTTTGCGATGAACCCCAGCGACAGGCGCAGGCTGTCATGAGCCATCATTTGCAGATCTTCGCCGATGCGCTGATCCGGATTGTCGATGCTGCCGGAGCGGTTGATGCGGTAATACGCTTTTTCGTCCAGCCAGCGATGGAGAAAGACATCGGTCAGCCAGGCGCGCCAGCGCATTTCCAGCGCCTGAAAAAACCAGATGCGCAGGGTCGAGAACACCGACCAGAAACACATGATGAAGATGTAAACCCACAGCAAATCCCAGAAGGCGCCGACGTTGTGCGATTCCAGGGCATCCCAGTAATTGCGGTGCCAGTACGAAAGACGCACGGAAAAATACGTTTGCGCCAGATCGATCCCGATGATGATCGCCAGCAGCCCGCGCCCGCGCCAGCGGTCTTCCGAAATCCAGTAGGGCAAAATCAGACGCCAGGCGCAAGCAAGCCATTCGCGCCAGGACGAAGGCTGTCCGCCGCCCGTGACGGGCGGGGCCGGGTTCAGCGGCGTCGTCGCGGGATCAGCAGGCATCCCCGCCATCTCCGCGCCCCATGTCCAGCATTCTGTCGTGAAAAGCGGTCACGCTCTCCCGATGCGCGACGCTCACAATGGCCGTGTCGGGCAGGCATTCCGCCGTCAAGCGATACATTGCCGCTTCGTTGGCGGGGTCGAGCGAGGCCGTGGACTCATCGAGAAAGAGCCACGCCGGTTTATGCAACAAGACGCGCGCAAACGCGAGGCGCTGCTGTTCGCCGGGCGAGAGGCGCTTGTCCCATTGATCGTGTTCATCCAGATGATCGGTCAACGCTTCCAGCCTGACTGCGCGCAAAACCTCGATGCACGCGCGCGTGCCGAACCATTGCGCGTCTCCGGGGTAGCACAGGCACTCGCGCAGCGAGCCAACCGGCAGGTAGCTTTGCTGCGGCAGGAACATCTTCGCGCCGTCCGGCAAGGCGATTTCGCCCTTTCCGTGCGGCCAGAGTCCGGCCAGCGCGCGCAACAAGGTGCTTTTGCCCGCGCCCGAAGGCCCCCGTATCAGCCAGCGTTCGCCCGCGCGGATGTTCAGCGCGTCGATGCGCGCGAGGCGCTCGCCATTGGGCAGATGCAAGTCCAGCGCGTGAATGACGAGGCGATCCGGCCAGATGCTGCGCGTCACGGCGATTTCGCCCGCCTCTTGCGCCTGCGTTGCCGCGTCGAATTCGAGCAGGCGGTGAAATACCGAGCGTAGAAGCGCCAAACTCTGGTAGGAGAAAATGAACCACGAAAGTATCATCCGCACCCGGCCAAAAGCCTGGTTCAGTTGTTGTAACGCGCCCAGGGTGAGCAGCCCCGCGAAATAGCGCGGCGCCATGATGAAGAGCGGCAGATAAGCAGCAATCTCCATATAAGCCTCGTAAAAGAAAGAAACGCGCAGTTTGTAATTCATGATGCGCCGCCAGTTTTCCCGGATTGAGCGGAACGCGCCGGAAAGCCGTGTTGTTTCCGCGCGCCCGCCGGAATAAAAGGCGATCTGTTCGGCGTTTTCGCGCACGCGCATCATCAGAAAACGGAAATGCGCCTCGTAACGTTGCTGCCAGTAATCCGCATGCACCAGCGGATGGCCGATCTTTTCCAGAAGCCAGGTGTTGCCCGCCGCGTAGATCAACGCGATCCACAGCATATAGCCGGGGATTTCAACAGAAATGCCTCCCAGCGCAAAAGCGAGGCTGCCGGAAAGGTTCCAGACGATTACCGCGTAAGAAAACAATTGAATGACATTGCTCAAAAGCCCCAGCGACAAACGCAGGCTATCGCTTGCCATCATTCGCAGGTCTTCGCCGATGCGCTGATCCGGGTTGTCGGCGCCGCCGCTGCGGGCAATGCGGTAATACGCTTTTTCGTCCAGCCAGCGATGGAGAAAGACATCGGTCATCCAGTTTCGCCAGCGCATTTCCAGCGCCTGATAAAACCAGGTGCGCGCGGCGCCGAACACCGAGCCAAAACAGATGATGACGATGAAAAACAGCATCAGATTCCAGAAGGCATTGACGTTGCGCGCCGCCAGCGCGTCCCAGTAATCGCGTTGCCAGTAGGAGACCCGTATCGCCAGATAAGTGCCCGCGCAGTCGAGCGCGATGATGATTGCCAGCAACCCGCGTCCGCGCCAGCGATCGTCCGAAACCCAATAGGGAAAGAGCAGCCGCCGCCAGACCAGCGCCAGCCATTCGCGCGTCAGCGGCGGCCCCGCCTCGCGCGTTTCGCTGACGACGGCAAGCGATGGGTTCATCGGCAAGGGCAGGGGTTCGTTCGCCATTTTCCTTTTTCGTCAGGCCGCGCTTTCCACGCGCCCGTCGCGCACGCGGATTTCATGTCGTTCCTCTTTTCAATAGCTTGCCCTCAGCGTGAGCAGGAAGTTGCGCGGCTCGCCGTAGAACGTGTTGACGGATGTGCCGCCCAGTCGCGTGTAATACTTCTTGTCGAACAGGTTGTTCACATTGAGCGAGAGCAACAGATTCTTGTTGAGGCGATAGGCAAGCAAGGCGTTCGCCACCGTATAGCCGCCCTGTGTGCGCAGGCGAGCAGTGCCGGTCGTACCGGCTGCGGTCTTGCTCTGGTAAGTTGCACCCAGTCCCAGGGTTAGACCATTGAGGATTTCTCCGCCGAAACTGTAGGCGCCCCAGAACTTGGCCATGTGCTCGGGGTCTTGGGCGTCCAGCGGGCCGCCCACGCGGGACGCGGTGGAATCCTTCACATAGCGCGTCTTCTGGCGAGTGTAGCTGCCCTGGAGGTTCCATCCGGGCGCGGGAGAACCGGCCAGTTCGATTTCCCAGCCCTTGGTTTCGAGCTTTCCCGCGTTGAGATACCACCAGGTGCCGCCCCCCGGGCTGTCCGGGTCCAGATAAGCCCGATTCTTGTCGTTTATCTGGAACCAGGCGAGCGTGGCATTCAGTTTGCCGTTGAAGAATTCCCCCTTGCCGCCAACCTCGTATTGCTCGCCGATCTCCGGCTCCAGCACACTGCCGTCGGCCTTCTGGCTGGTGAGGGGGATGAAGATGTCGCTGTAGCTCGCGTACAGGGAGACCTGTTTGTTCACATCAAACACCAGGCCCGCGTAAGGCGTTACCTCGTCATTGGTCTTGTCGGCACTCGTTACCCAGGCCGTTGGCGCGGAAGGCGCTACGCTTCGCCTGCGCGCGCGATAGTCACTGATGCGCGCGCCAGCAATGACGACAAGCGGATCAAAAAGGCGCAACTGCAAACGTCCATAAAACCCGGACTGGATCGTCTCCGTCTCGTAGCCGGTCAGGTAATAGCTGACCTCGCTGAAATCCGGAACGAGATCCGGGCGGCCAAAAGGTATGCCGCCAATTGTGCCATTGGTGTAGCCGCCGCCATTGGGGTATCCGTATTCCGTATGAAGCAGATAGCGGTCACGGTTGTACCCCAGCAGCAGCTTGTGTTCCTGCCCGAACAGCCGGAAAGGGCCGGAGACGTAAAAATCCACGGCGTCCCGCTCGTAGGCGCCATCCGTATCGGCGCTCTGGTAGGTCAAAGTCTTCGAGACGCTATTCAGGCTGCTGGCCTGTCGCCCGTTGTGGTTCTTGGAATTCTGCTCGCGGCGCAATATCTTTGCGGTGGCGCGCCAGCCGCTGTCGAAATGATGGGCGAGTTCCGCCGTGTAATCCTTGGTTGTCCATTCATAGCGGCTCCATTTCGTGGTCAGATTGGTGTCGCGGGGAAGATCGAGCAGTTTGCCGGTACTGCTGTCCGCAGGAAGGCCCGTAGAGGACGCCCTGGTTTCCGACTCCTGGGAAACAAAGCCCAGTGACAGCGTGGTGGCGGGCGTGATGTCCCAGTCCAGCGTGGCGTAGCCCAGGTATTTTTTAGTGTCCGTGCTGTCATAGAAATACTTCCGGTCGATGCCGGAGACGACCAGACGCCCCCGCAGCGAACCACTCGTGTTGAGCGGGCCGGTCACGTCCGCTGTGGTGTTGTAGTTGTCCCAGGAACCGGCGGCGATGCTGGCGGAGGCGCCAAACTCCCTTTTCGCGCGCTTGCGCACCAGATTGATTGTTCCACCGATGCCGCCCGTCCCCTGAAAAAGACCCGCCGGGCCGCGCAAGACCTCGATTTGCTCATAGATTGCCAGGTCCAGCTGTGGAAAGGCATTGAGCGAGCCGTAAGCAGGAACCCCGTCGTAAGTCGCGTTCAGAGAATGAGTCCGCGAACGGTACTGGGTTTCAAGCGTGTTATTGGGCGTGAGGGTGATGCCCGGTATCCAGTTGAGCGCCTCGTCTACAGTTCTCAGCCCCTGATCCTCGATGCGCTCCTTGGTGATGACCGTAACGGATTGCGGAATCTCGCGCAGCCTCGCCGGTTCCTTGCCGCCGACGGAAACTTCGTTGACATAACGCGTACCCGTGACCACGAGCGGGGCGAGCGTGACCGCTTCCGCTTCTTCCTCTGTTTTATTGGTCTCCATTTCCGCTTCCGTCTGCGCCCATGCCGGAGAGGCGGCGCCCAGCGAGGCTAAAAGCGCGCAGATTATTCCGCGACTGAACCCGCGGGCGGGGGGGGGGGGGGGGGGGGGTAAACCTGCACAGCT
>JAITJU010000017.1 GCA_031278735.1 Zoogloeaceae bacterium | reverse complement strand
GGGCATTCGGGGCGGGTTGATGTCGATGTGGACTTCCGCGGCGCCGTATCGACTTCCTCCTTTGTCTTGGCGCGGGCGGCGCGCATGGCGCGCAGACTTCCCAGACTACCCAGACCTTCACGTTGCAGAAGCCGTTTCAGGCCGGAGCGCGATACGTCAGGGTTGATGAAGCGCCGGGTGACCACTAACAGCATCCAAGGGCAATTCCGGAGCAGCAAGCGGCACAGTTCGATGACGATCAACTCCTGCGCGGCAAAAAGCGTGGTGTACAGAGCATGCCGCCCGATATGAACGGTCTTCGACATCCTCGCGCTTCTGCCATTTGCTGATCGTGGCTTGCTGACGCTATAACGTTATATCAGCGCGCGCCGACCTCCCGCAGCGCCGGATTTCCGCCCATGTCTTCGGCGTGGTGCGCGCCAGACAGATATATCCTCTATCTTTCGCCTCCTGTCCTCCCGGCTACCCTTCGGCCATGTCCAAGCCAAAGGCGCGGTGGAGGGCGCGGACGGCGAGTTCCAGATATTTTTCGTCCAACACGACGGAAATCTTGATTTCCGAGGTGGAGATCATGCGGATATTGATGCCCTCTTCCGCCAGCGCGCGAAACATCTGGCTGGCAACGCCGGGATGCGAGCGCATTCCAACGCCAACGGCGGAAACCTTGCAGACCTTGTTGTCGCCGACGATTTGGCGCGCGCCCACATGTTCGCGTATGCCTTCCAGCGCCGCCCTGGCCTTTTCGTATTCGGAGCGGTTTACCGTGAAGGAGAAGTCGGTCATGCCGTCGTGCCCCATGTTTTGAATGATCATGTCCACATCAATATTGGCTTCGGCCACAACGCCCAGAATCTGGTAAGCGATGCCGGGACGATCAGGGACGCCCAGCACAGTCAGTTTGGCCTCGTCGCGGCTGAACGCGATGCCGGAAATAATGGGTTCTTCCATGTTTTTGCCTTCCTCGACGGTAATCAGCGTGCCTTCGCCCGTATCCTCGAAGCTCGAAAGCACACGCAGTTTGACTTTGTATTTGCCCGCAAATTCGACGGAGCGAATTTGCAGCACCTTGGAGCCCAGGCTGGCCATTTCGAGCATTTCCTCGAAGGTCACCGTGGCCAGCTTCCGGGCCTCGGGCACGATGCGCGGGTCCGTGGTGTAGACGCCATCCACGTCGGTATAGATTTGGCATTCATCCGCCTTCAGTGCGGCAGCCAGGGCAACGCCCGTGGTGTCGGAGCCGCCGCGCCCCAGCGTGGTGATATTGCCCGCGGCGTCCACGCCCTGAAAACCTGCCACCACCACCACGCGCCCCTCGGCCAGATCGCGGCGAATGGCTTCGTCGTCAATGCGCAATATGCGCGCCTTGTTGAAAGCGTCATCTGTGAGGATGCGCGCCTGTCCGCCGGTGTAGCTCCTGGCGGCAATGCCCGCCGCCTGCAAGGCCATGCACAGGAGACCTATCGTCACCTGCTCGCCCGTGGAGAGCACCACGTCCAGTTCGCGCGGATCGGGCTGAGACTGAATTTCCCTTGCCAGCGCGACAAGACGATTGGTCTCGCCGCTCATGGCGGAAACGACCACCACAACCTGATCGCCTGCCGCCACAAAGCGCCCCACGCGCTCTGCCACGCTCCGAATGCGCTCCGGGCTACCCACGGAAGTGCCGCCATATTTCTGAACAATCAGGGCCATGCCGTTCCTTCTGAATAAAAAAACCCGTCAATTCTAGCGCAGCGAAGACGCGCTTCGCGCAATTTGTATCAATTGTAAAATTTACTAGGACACTTGCAATTATGCTTGACGCCTACCTATAATACACAGTATGACTTTAGTTATAGTACAAAAACGATAACTTGAGTTGCATGACAAGTGTGGGAAATATTAAATTTTCCTTTTTGAATCAAATGATTGGAGGATCAAAACAATGAATGCAAAAGCAAATGAAATCGACCCGAAGGAAATTCGGAAGAAGTTGGGACTGAACCAGCAGCAATTCTGGTCGCGCATCAACGTCACCCAGAGTGGGGGTTCCCGTTACGAAAGCGGGCGCAGTATGCCCAAGCCCGTGCGTGAACTGTTGCGTCTGGTGCACGTGGAGCAGATTGATATCCACCGCATCAAACGCGAGGATTTTGAAGTCGTCGAGTACCTGAAAAAGCACGACCCAGATCAATTCAAGACGCTGAAAAAGGCGGCGCAACAGGCCAGAAAATCTGAAAAGGCCTAAGGCAAAGCCAGCCGTCAGAAAATTTCCGAACGGGCGTCAGGGCGAGACTTTCACCGCCCTGACGCCCGTTTTTTGCCGGATGCGCTCACCCCAGGCGCGCATGGCGGCAGCGGAAAGGCGGGACAGGTTTTCCGCGCCGGGCTGTTTTGACGGTCGCGCCAACCCATAAAGATGCACACCGCGAATCCGTTGCGCCGCCTGCGCGATCAAATCCAGATATGCGGCTTCCGCCGCGGCGTCCGGGGCATTGCCGTTCGTGGCGAACCAACAGGTCTGCACCCAGGTGGGCGCGATGTCGGCGCAGGATTGCAGATTTTTCAACGCGCGCGCCGGATCTCCAGGGGTTTGATTAACTGTTTTCATTCCCGCAGCGTCGCCGCGATCCAGTTTGAACCACACCTCGCCGCCCACACGCGCCAGTATCGCCAATCCGGCGCGCGCCCTATCAATCAGGCTGCCGTTGGTGATGAGACGCAGCGGCAATTTTCCTTGCAAAGCGCGGTTTTCCAGCGCGGCGGCGACGCGCGCCACGGCTGCCGTGAATTCTCTGGCCGCGGTCGGCTCGCCCTCACCGGAAAAAGCGACATCCGCCAGTCGCCGACAGCGCGCCTGAGCGACATGCCGCAGCAGGTAGTCGCCTTGCAGAGCTTCTTGCAGGAAGTCCTCCAGCTCGCGCTCAAGCAAATCCAGATCGATGGCGTCCGGCATGCCGCGGCGCAAGTTTTCCACCTGACAATAAACGCAGGCCCAGTTGCAGGCGCGGTTTCGGTTGAGATTGATGCCAATGGAAACGCCGCGCGCGCGGCGGGAAAGCACGGGGTAGACATAGGTCAATCCCGCCTGATCGCGCCGGTGATCGGCAATGCTCAGTTGCGCGACCGCCGCATTTCGTTGCTCAATGCTACAATTTACCGCCTCTTTCATCCATTTTCCTTCATTTGTATGCGCATTACCCGCCGCCTGGAATTCGATGCCGGACACCGCATTCCGAATCACAAAAGCCAGTGCCGCAACCTGCACGGACACCGTTACGTTATCGAAATCACCCTGGAAGGGGAAGTCAGGAACACTGTGGGTGCCGCCGACGATGGCATGGTGCTGGACTTTTCCGACATCAAGTCCCTTGCCAGAAAGCACCTGATCGACGCCTGGGATCACGCCTTCCTGGTCTGGCGAGAGGACAAGGCGGTAGTGGATTTCCTCGCCGCGCTGCCAGATCACAAAACCGTGCTGCTGGACGCCGTGCCCACTGCGGAAAACCTCGCCCGCGCCGCCTTTGATCTTCTGGCGCCAGTGTACCGGGAAAATTACGCGCCGCGCCTGATATTGAGCAAAATCCGCCTGTACGAAACCCCCAACTGCTGGGCGGAGGCGGATTCAGAAAACAGATGACGGAAAACAACCGGTTGCCGGGCGCCTTGCGCCCGCAAGCCTTACTGCCTTCCGTTCTCCGTCGCCAGACTACCGGATTTGAGAAACAGCGTCACCAGCGGCTCATCTCCCAACTGGCGGCTCCTGTGACCGTGCACTTCCGGGTCGAAGCGCGCGCCCGCCGGAACGATGTCATTGGAATAGAAGAAGTCGCCCGCCGCGAAGACGCGGGAACTTCCGTCGCGCAGGAAAATTTCCATCCTGCCCTTGAGGATGATCGTCCATTGCGGCGAAGACGTGCAATGAAAATCGCTCGCAAAACCCGGCGCGCTTTGCCGCCACTGGCAGCCCGTTGCGGGCAGAAGCGCCGAGAGCGCGGTGACGGCGTCGCCCTCCGGTAAGGAAATGCTTTTCTCGCGGAAGCGGGCATAGCCGTCCGAATCGGTATGCAGCTCGATACAGGTCAGGGTTTGCATGGCAACCGCGGACGGACGGAGCGGCATTGTCGAAGGGGGCGTATGGGGAAACCTCCTGTTGCGCGCGGATTGTTCATTCGATCCCGTACAGGATCGTCACGACCACGCGGGCTTTTTTCGCGATCGTGGTCTTGTCGTAGGCGCCGCCGTAATCGTCGGAATCAGCGTCGGAATCCGCTGGCAGGATGTAGAAGGCGCCCTGGGAGGCGGAGCGCATGGGGCCGACCTTCACCTTGCCGACCTTGGCGAATTCCTCGGCGCGCAGGCGGGCGTTTTCCGTGGCCGCGCCAATGAGGGACATCTTGACGCTTTCCATATCCTGAATCAGGTAGTCCGGCGCGCCGTATTCCACGGACTTTCCCTCGGCCACAAGCTGGATGATTTCCCTGTGCGCCGCGGCGATCTTCTGCAAGTCGTCACTGCGAACCCGGATGCCCTGCCTGCCGACATAACCCGCCTGCACCCGGCGATAGCGCCCGTTGCCGTCCTGTTCCTCCACGAAGTTCGGCGTGACCTGTTCGCTGCCCTCCATGCGGACGGCGCTGGCAAACCCCTGTTTTTCCAGGAATTCATCCAGCGCCGGACGCGCCTTGCGCAACTGCGCCAGGGTCTCGCTGAACGTGTCGGCCTGCACCCGGACGCCAACCGACCACTCCGCCAGGTCCGCGCTGACCAGCGTCTCCGCCAACCCCTTGACCAGTATCTTCTGGTTATTGTCCCCGATGGTTCTGAATTTTCCGCCCAGAATGAAAGCCGACGCGCCCAGCCCCAAGGCCAGCACGACGCCCAGAATGATAAGCGCGCGCGAAAAACCGTTTTCCATGATTCTCTCCCAATTGCTCTCCCGGAACGCAGGCATTCTACACGCGTCCGAACGCGACTGCCGCTCAAAAGGATAGAGAACGGGGGATGGCAAGGCTTGCGGGATAATGTAACGGGCTAAAACGACGGATGGGAGGACTCATGCCGTTTCCTTTCCTGCGGCAAGGCCGCCAACCAACTCGCCGCCTTCCGTGTCCTGTCCTCTGGTCATGCGACAGACGCCCGCGTTTAAGGTAAAGTACGCGCTTCGTCCATCCGTCCTTTCCCGCCGCGAACAAAGCCCATCATGAAGAATCTGCTGTGCGCCCTGTTGCGTTTTCTGTGTCGTCTTCTTTTTCGCGTGCGCATAAGAAACGTGCTGGAAGACGCGCCGCTCAATGATTTATCGGTACGGCCATTACTGGTGATCGCCAATCATCAGTCCTTGCTTGACGGCGTGCTGCTCGGTCTCTTCCTGCCGATTGAGCGACCGATGTTCGTGGTGTATAGCGGAGCGCGGAAGTATCTCATGTTTCGCGTCATCTTGTGGCTTTCCGACTATCTGACAGTCGATACCGCCAATCCCATGACCATGAAGAAGGTGCTGCGCATTCTGGAATCCGGGCGTCCCGTGGTGATTTTTCCGGAAGGACGATTGACGACGACCGGCAGCATGATGAAAGTCTACGAAGGCCCGGCCTTCGTAGCGGCGAAAACCGGCGCGCACATTTTGCCGGTGCGTCTGGATGGTCCGGCGCGCAGCTATTTTTCCCGACTGAACCGCCAGCCGCGCCGCTTTTTCCCGCGCATTACCCTGAATATTTTGCCGCTCGCCGCCCTGCCCATGCCGGAAGCGCCCACCGCCAAGTTGCGGCGGCGCAAGGCCGGGGAAGAAATGCGCAAGCTGATGCAAAAAATGAGTTGCGCGGCGCAGTACAACCAGACGCTCTACGGCAGCCTGTGTGACGCCATCCGGCTGTATGGCCGATCGCGCCGGGTCATGGAGGACATCAAGCAGATTGAATACCGTTATCAGGACGTGCTGAAAATGAGCCTGATGCTGGGACGTCTGGCCGGACGCCTGACGCGGGTCGACGAACGGGTCGGCCTGCTGCTGCCCAACATGACGCCGACCGTCGCGCTCTTCATGGGGCTTTCCGCCTTGAAGCGCATTCCCGCCATGCTGAATTACACGGCGGGCACGGACGGAATGCAGGCCGCCTGCGACGCCGCTGAAATCCGCACCCTCATCACCTCCCGCGCCTTTGTCGAACAGGCGAAGCTGGAAGCCAAGCTGTCCGCCCTGCAAGGCATCGAACGCATCGTCCATCTGGAAGACCTGCGCGCGCAAGCGACGCTCATCGACAAGCTCTGGTTGCTGTTTTATGCCCTGTGGTTCCCAAGGCGCGTGGAAATTCCCGCCTCGCCGGAAGATACGGCTGTGGTGTTGTTTACTTCCGGTTCGGAAGGCCGCCCCAAGGGCGTGGCCCTGCCGCACCGGGCAATCCTTGCCAATATCGCCCAAATCCGCGCCATCATTGATTTTTCCATCGAGGATCGGGTACTGAACGTATTGCCGATCTTCCACGCCTTTGGTCTGACGGCGGGAACGCTGTTGCCGCTGCTGTCCGGCGCGAGCCTGTTTCTTTATCCTTCTCCGCTGCATTACCGGGTGATTCCCGAACTCGCCTATGATCGGGGCTGTACGGTGCTGTTTGGCACCAGCGCCTTTTTGGGCAACTACGCCCGCTTCGCGCATCCTTATGATTTCTATCGCCTGCGCTATGTGGTCGCGGGCGCGGAAAAATTGTCGGAGGCAGTGCGCGATCTCTGGTTCGAGAAATTCGGCCTGCGCATTCTCGAAGGTTATGGCGCGACGGAAACCGCGCCGGTAATGGCGGTGAATACGCCCATGGCGTTCAGGAGCGGCACGGTCGGGCAATTGATGCCAGGGCTGGAGTGCCGCCTGCAAGCCGTGCCCGGCATCGAGCGCGGCGGCGTCTTGCATGTGCGCGGCCCCAGTGTGATGAAGGGCTATCTGAAGGCGGATCAGCCGGGCGTACTGTTGCCGACGGCTTCGGAAATCGGCGTCGGCTGGTATGACACCGGCGATGTGGCGGACATTGACGCGGACGGCTTCGTGCGCATCCTTGGTCGGGTCAAGCGTTTTGCCAAGGTGGCGGGAGAAATGGTCAGTCTGGAAGCCGTGGAAAAACTGGCGCTGGCCGCCTCGCAGGACGGTCTCCATGCCGTCAGTTCCTGCCCGGACGAAAGCAAGGGCGAACGCCTGATTCTCTTCACCACCGACGCGCGGCTCAAACGCGCCGATTTGCAGGCCAGCGCCCGCGCCCTGGGCATGCCGGAACTGTGTGTGCCCAAAAACATCGTTTGCGTGTCCGCCCTGCCGCTCCTGGGTACGGGCAAAGTGGATTACGTGCAACTGAAACGCATGGCGGAAGAAATCCGGGAAAGCCGTTCGTGATCTCCGCCGCCCGCTTTTTTCTCGTCCCGACGCCATGCGGACAAGGATTTCCGCCTCTCTCCCGCAAGGCAAAAGAGGGAAAGTCAGGCGTTGCCCACAGAAATCCGAGAGCATGAGCAAAATGCGCCCCACGCCGCTGCGTTTCGTCCGCAGTCTTGCCCGAATGCTCGGCCTCGCCGGTCGCTGCCGCGCGGGATTGCCGGAAGCGCTGAAGGCCAGTCCCTGGCTGACCCGCGTCTGGCAAGGATTGGCGCCGCAAACGACATGGGATTGCCACGCGCATCTGGCGGGTCTGGGCGACGCCGCGGACAGCGGCATCCAGGTCGCCTCCAGGCTTTCTTCTCCCTTGCATCCGATGCTGTACGCGCAATATCTTTCCTACATCAACGCCGCCTGTCTGGAGGACTTTTTGGGACCGACAGATGAAAACTACGTGCAGCGTCTGCTGGGACAAATGGCGGACATGCCTTCCGGCGTCAAGCTGGTGCTGTTGGCCTTTGACCATTTCCATGACGATTCCGGTCAGCCGCAACCGGAGGCCAGCACCTTCTATGTGCCGGACGCCTACGCCTGCAAGCTGGCAAGAACGTATCCGCAGTTCTTTGAATGGGCGGCCTCCATCCATCCCTATCGCCCGGACGCCGTCGACCGTCTGGAAGCCGCGGCAAAAGAAGGCGCGCGCGCCGTAAAATGGCTGCCTGCCGCCCAGAACATCGATCCGGCGGATGTGCGCTGCGCCGCCTTTTACGCCGCTCTCGCCCGCCTGGATTTGCCGCTCGTCATCCATTGCGGCAAGGAGCAGGCAGTGCATAACGACAAGCTGCATTACGGCAATCCGCTGTTGCTGCGTTCGGCGCTGGAGATTGGCGCGCGCGTGGTGGTCGCGCACTGCGCCAGTTCCGGTGATGACGCCGACCTCGATCACGGCGGACGAATCCGAAAATCCAGCTTCCATCTGTTTTCCCGTCTCATGGAGGAAGCCGCGTGGAAAGGACGGCTGTTCGGCGACATTTCCGCCGTCACGCTCAGAAACCGCAAGCCGGAAATCATCAAGACCCTGCTGCAAAGAAAGGACTGGCACGAGCGCCTCCTGAACGGCTCCGACTATCCGCTGCCCGGCATCTTGCCCATTGTCTCCCTCGACGCCCTGACGCGCGCGGGATTGCTGCCCAGGGAGGCCGTGCCGGATCTGAAAATCCTGCGCGAATACAATCCGCTGTATTTCGACCTCGCCGTCAAACGCCACCTGAACTGGCAGGGCGCATATTTTTCGCCGCAAATATTCGCCACACGCTCCTTTTTCACAAATCGGCGCGGTGATTGAATTCGTTGTTTACGCCTCCCCACATCCTCTCAACGCGAAATCCCCGATCCCATGAACCCAACCGACGACAACGCCGCCGCCGCTCTTCCCGCAGCGCGGCAAGAAAAAGGCATGGCCTCCCAGTTTCGTCTGCTGGGCAAGCGCCGTTTTTATCCCTTGTTCATCACCCAGTTCTGCGGCGCGCTCAACGACAATATTTTCAAGAACGCGCTGATTGTCCTGCTGGCCTTTCAGACGACGGCCTGGACGAACCTGTCGGCGGAAGTGCTGACCAATCTCGCGGCGGCGCTGTTCGTCCTGCCTTTTTTCCTGTTTTCCGCCGTTGCCGGAAATCTTGCCGACAAATACGACAAGGCGCGCCTCGCCCGCCTGAC
>JAITJU010000058.1 GCA_031278735.1 Zoogloeaceae bacterium | reverse complement strand
GACTGTGCCAGGGAAGCTCACGAACAGCTTGCCGCCTTGCTGGCGCACGTCGATCCCGATGTCCGCGCTGGAGAGTTGAACGATGATCTTGCCCTCGCCGCCGGCGCCGCGGCGGAAGTTGATGTCGCTGATGCTCCGTCCCGCGTTCGCCGTGGCCGGGGCGCCGGCATGGCCGGAGGCGGACGCGCCGACCCGGCTGAAAGCGGGCGCGCCGGAAGACGCCGCTGTGGCTGGGGCGCCGCTCGAGGCGAGAGCGATGGTCACGGCATTACCCTGGACGCGCGTGTCGTAAGCCAGCAAACGTGCCAGATTGAGCACCACGCGGGTGAGGTCGCCAACCTGGGCGATATTGGCGCTGCGCAAATCGCCGCGCTCAATGCTTTGCACGCCCCGCCCAAGCCCGTTGGCCGTGGCGGGGAAATCGAACGCGATGCGCGGCGGGTTGGCCACGGTGAAACTGGCGGGAATCGCCGTCAGGGGCGTTTGCGTGGTCAGGCGCACATAGACTGCGCCGCCATCCTCGGCGACTTCCAGCGATTGAATGCTGTTGAGATGAACGCCAGTCGACGCACTGGGTGGGCCGCTTGCTTGTTGCGCCCATGCCGATATTCCTGGCATGAACATGCCGACCGCCGCCGACAACAGCAACGCGCCGATTCGCTTATTCATTTTTCCGCCTCCTGCCGCTCTTGCAGCTGCAATGTACTGATACGTTCGATCCAACCTTCATTGAGGTCTTCGATCAATTCCTGAAGCTCCACCTTATCTTCGGTAATCGCGATGATTCTCCCGTAATGCTGCCCCATGAAATTTCCTACTCGTACTTGGTATAACGCGTCGTCCGCCTGGATGAGCGCATGAATGGCTCCCTTGTCCTGCGCCAGGGCGCCGACCATCTTCAAGGACCCCAGCGGGAAAGCCTCCAAAGGCTCGCGCTGCCGGTCGGGATTGAGGCGCGGATCGTCGAGATGCCGCTTTTCCGGTTTTGTCGGTTCCAGCCTGGCCGCATTGAACGGTTCCTGTTCCTCCGTGAGTACGTAATCGACCACTGGGAAAATCTTGACCTCCGGCAAAGGCTTGACCGCGCCGTGCATCCCGACGGACTGTTCTTCCATCCATTTCTGGATGTCTTCCTGGTCGTTCGCGCAGCCTGCCAGCGAGGCGGCGCATACCATCGCAACGGCAAACGCGCCTTTCATTTTTTCGCCCCCTGCTGTTTCGCCAGTTCATCCTGTTCGAGATAACGGTAGGTTTCCGCCGTCGCGTCCAGCTTCAAGCGTCCGTCGCTCGCGCCGGCTTTCTTGCCCTGGGGAGGCGCGGCGGCCGTGATCACCATGTTCTTTATGGTCACGATGCGCGGCATCCGGGCGACGTCACTGGCGAATTCGCCAAGGTTGTGGTAGCCGCCGGTCACGCTGATCTGCACCGGCACCGCCGCGTAGAATTCCTTGAGCTCGTCCTTGGCCGGCTTGAACAAATCGAATTGCAGGCCGCGCCCAAGCCCGGCCTGGTTGATGTCCGAGAGCAGGGATTCCATTTCGGCCTTGCCGGGCAATTGCCTGACGAGGGTCTCCAGTTGGCGATTGATTTCGGCGAGTTGCCGGCGGTATTCGTCGATATTGACGGCCTGCCGCTTCTTGCTGACCCAGCTCTCGCGCAATTGCTGTTCTTTTTCCCGGCTTTGTTCCAGCGCGACCCGCTGCGCCGATCCATCGAACAGCCATCCGGCCACGAGCACGGCAATCAGCACCGCCACGAACGCGGCGATCCTGGGCGCAAGCGGCCAGCTGCCGGGATCGTTGAAGTTCAAGCCCTGGAAATCGCTCTGTAGACGTTGGAAATCGAAGTCCATGGCGCTCATCCTTTTCGCCCTGGCGCGGCATTCTCCGCTTCATCCGCTGGCGCGCTGGAATGCTTGATATAGACGTTTATCTCGAAGCTGTAGGCACGGCGGTTATTGAGCATTTCCGCCACGCTGCCGATGAATTCGGTATTTCCCGTGAACAAGGGCGACTCGTTGAGGTTGACCATCAACTGCGACACGCGCGCATTGGATTGCGCATAGCCTTTCAGCGTGATCTTGTTGTCCGACTGCGTTACCGTGGTCAAATAGACGCCCATCGGCAGACGCGTGCTCAATTCGTTGAAAAGATGCACTGTTTCGGCCCGGTTGCTCTGCAAGGTTTCGATGACTTGTTTGCGGGCGAGCAACCTGTCGATCTGGGTGCGCAGATCTTTGATCTCGACGATCACGTCATCGAGCTTGGCGATTTCGCCTTCGATATATCGATTGCGCGCATCCTGGCTTTCGATATGCCGAGCATTGACCGCATGCACCGACAGCCATATGACGGCCCCCAATATGAACATCATCACTGATATAGCATAAAATTGCTTGCGCCGCTCCTTGCGCTTTTCTTCGCGGTGCGGGAGGAGATTGATCCGGATCATGCGTCAAACCTCCGCAAGGCCAGACCGCAGGCCACCATCAGGGATGGCGCATCAGCCATTAGTTTGTTCGCGCCATGCTTGCGCGGCGGGGCCATGCCCATGAAAGGATTGGCCAGGAGCGTCTGTACCTGGGTGCGTCCGCTGACGATTTCCGTCAATCCCGGCATGATTACCCCGCCCCCGGCAAGCATGAGGACATTGACCTCGTTGTACTGCGTGGAAGTGAAAAAGAACTGCAAGGCGCGCGATACTTCGAGCGCCAGGCTGTCCATGAACGGCTGCAACAGATTCGCCGCGTACTCGCCGGGCAAACCATTCGTGCGCTTGGCTGTTTCGGCCTCGTCCAGGCTCATGCCATATTGACGGGCGATATCCTGGGTGAGATGGTCGCCGCCGAACGCCTGTTCGCGCGAATAGATCCTTTGG
>JAITJU010000053.1 GCA_031278735.1 Zoogloeaceae bacterium | reverse complement strand
CGGCGACGGCAAGATTTTTGTCGCGGACCTGGAACAGGTCATTCGCATTCGCACCGGCGAAACCGGCAACGATGCCCTCTGAGGAGAATGTCATGATGAAACGTCTGTTTGCTCTTCTGGCGCTGCTGGGCGCTGTTGCTCTGGGAGCGTCGTCGTCCGCTTGGGCGCAGGAAGGCGCTCTGGCGGAGCCGCCCGCCAATGAAAAAACGGTTGTCGTCGCCGTGGAAATCGATTCTGCCGCCGCCGAACCTGCCGCCGCCGAGTTAAATGCCGGCGACACGGCATGGATGCTCACGTCCACCATGCTCGTCATCCTGATGACCATTCCCGGCCTTGCCTTGTTCTATGGCGGTCTGGCGCGCAGCAAGAACATGCTTTCCGTGCTCATGCATGTCTTCATCGTCTTCTGCCTGATGACGGCGCTGTGGTGTGTTTACGGCTACAGTCTGGCTTTTTCGGGCGCCGGGTCATTCATCGGCAATCTGGACAAGATATTCCTGGCGGGCATTACTGTGGACACCTTATCGCCCGATCTGGCGACGACCATTCCGGAATATGTGTGGGTAGCATTCCAGTCCACGTTCGCCGCCATCACCACGGCGCTGATCGTCGGCGCTTTCGCCGAGCGCATCAAGTTTTCCGCCGTCATCATTTTCGCCATACTCTGGTTTACCTTCAGCTACGTCCCGATGGCGCACATTGTCTGGAGCGGCGGTTTTCTAGGCGAGAAAGGCGCGCTGGATTTCGCGGGCGGCACCGTGGTGCATATCAACGCGGGCATCGCCGGCCTAGTGGGCGCGTACTTGCTTGGCAAGCGCCTCGGGTTTGGGCGGGAAGCCTTCACGCCGCACTCGCTCACCTTGACCATGGTAGGCGCGGCCTTGCTGTGGGTTGGCTGGTTTGGCTTCAATGCCGGGTCCGCCGGCGCCGCCAATGGTCAAGCCGGACTTGCCTTCGTGAACACCATTCTGGCGACCGCGTTGGCGACGCTGGCTTGGATCGGCGGCGAAGCCGTCTTCAAGGGGCATCCTTCCAGCCTCGGCGCGGCTTCCGGCGCGGTGGCCGGTCTTGTGGCAATCACGCCCGCAGCGGGCTACGTCGGGCCAACAGGCGCGCTCGTCATCGGCGTCGCCGCTGGCTTCATCTGCCTGTGGGGCGTCAACGGCCTGAAGAAAATACTGGGCGCGGATGACGCTTTCGACGTGTTCGGCGTACACGGCGTCGGCGGCATTCTGGGCGCGATTCTCACCGGCGTGTTCGCCGCGCCCAGTCTGGGCGGTCAAGGATTCGGCGGCAGCAACGAGACCATGACTGCACAGCTTCTCGTCCAGATCGAGAGTGTTGGCGTCACCATTCTCTGGTCGGGCGTCGTGGCTTTCCTCGCCTACAAGATCGCCGGTCTGTTCGTAGGACTCAGGGTTTCCGAAGAGGAAGAACGTCAGGGTCTGGATATTTCCGCCCACGGCGAGACGGCCTACCACTTCTGAAAACAGTGTTTTTGTTCCTCCTCTCCTTTAGGCGCCCCTGTGGGGCGCTTTTTTTCGCCCTTCGCGCCACAAGACTTGACGCTTTCAGTAAATCTTTCGGCGCCGATTGAGGAGGGAAGCACCATGACTGCCCATTGCCCCGGAATCTGTTCGCGCGCTCACTCGCCTCCGGTTTGTTGGTAAAGGGCGCGGAATTCGTCCCGCTTCATGGCGGCAAGTCCGAAGGGGCCGTGGCGGATGGTGAAATCCCGTTTCGCGCCGGGTTCGTACTGGCGCCGTTCTTTCGGTATTTCCAGCCAGAAAAAGAGGTGTTGGGGGTCGCGCTCGGCGCGCCAGTATTGCCTTTCATCAAATCCCGGTAATTTTTCCCGCGGGACGAAAAAGGTTTCCTGCCGCGCCTCGCCAAACCACACCGGCAGGAAGCTCACGACGGGCGTCGCCAGGAACCACAGGGAAGCGGCAAGCGAAAAGGCGAGTATCCCGGCGGCTTCCCGGCTTTCTTCCCGTTTCAGGCAGCGCCAGGCAAAGGCGAATCCCAGGCCGCCCGCCAGCCAGTTTGCCAAAATGAACGCCTTGCTCTGCCAGTTTTCCAGCAGGAAGAACCAGGAACCGGAAGCGCGCAGAACGAGATTCAGGAACAGCGCGGCGAGCGCGATGAAAACGAGATGCGCGGCCTTGCCCTCGATGGGGATGTTCCAGGAAGGCCCCCACCAGGCGAGTGCGGGGATTTTCTTTTTTTCCGCGTCCGCCAGAGGCGTGAGCGGGACATGGAACCGCTCGATGACTTCCGGCAGCAAAAGAGCGTGCCCCTCCGCGACAAGGAACCATCCGGGAGACGCGACGGGCTGTCGCAGATGAAACCAGTCCCCGGAAAAAGACAGGGAAAAAAAACGGGGCGGCGGCGGTTCTTCCTTGCCATACGGGAGAAAGAAGCTCTTTCCATAGCGATCGATGAATACGACCACTTCGCGCTCGCCGACGGCGGCGCGGCGTATCTGCACAAATTCGTTCCATTCATAGAACTTCCTGATGTCGGGAAACCAAAGACCATTGAACCCGGAAAAGGCTATCCCTCTTTCGCTCACGATGACGCCGACCTTTTTCGCTTGAGAATGAAAGAAGGCAAACCCGATGACAAACAAAAGAGCAAAGGAGAGTGTGTTCGCATCCATGAAGAAATTTTTTAACAGTATCTCCCAAAGGCTGACAAAAATTTTCATCTTTTCTTCCGAAGTCATCGAATCCGGGGCAACCTGCCAAAAAACTCCCGTGGTCAGCATCATGTACAGGAAAAACACCGCGAAGAAAACAAGCGCCAGCTTCAGGCAGGCTTTCCCCGTGCTGTCGTCATATAGGAGTTTTTTCCTCTTCCCGTTCTGGATGAAGTGGTAGCCATCCATTTCAAAGGCGCCTTGAAAGAACCCGGACTGGCCTGTTCGCCGAGAAGCGGGCGAAAAATCCATGCGCCGCGCGGATTGCCGCGTAATTACCCAAAACTCGCCTCGCAACGACGGTTTGATTTGGCGCGATTTCATCACGCCGCTCTCGCCCGCAGGACGCTGACGTATCCATCCTCCGTCCTCTGTCCCCGGTCATTTGAGCGTCACCCAGACGGGCGCATGATCGGAGGGGCGTTCCCATTTGCGGGGACTGGCGTCAATGCGGGCGGCGGCGGCGCGATTGGCCAGCGGGGAGGAAAGCAGGATGTGGTCGATGCGCAGGCCGCGATTCTTCTGGAAACTCGCCATGCGGTAATCCCACCAGGAAAAACTTTTTTCGGCCTGCGGAAAAAGCCGGAAAGCATCTTGCAACCCCAGCGCCAACAAGGCGCGAAAGGCGGCGCGTTCCGGGTCTGAACAGAGAATCTGGCCTGCCCAGGCGACCGGGTCATGGACATCCCGGTCTTCCGGCGCGATGTTGAAGTCGCCGCATAATGCCAGTTCGCGGCGCGTGGCCAGATCTTCCCGAAGCCAGGTGTTGAGCGCGGCGATCCATGCCAGCTTGTACGCGTATTTGTCGCTGCCGACGGCCTGGCCATTGGGAAAATAGGCCGAGATGACGCGTATGCCGTTGATCGTCGCGGCAATCAGGCGTTTTTGCGCGTCGGGAAAACGCGGGTTGCCGATTTGAACGTCTTCCAGCGGATAACGGGAAACGAGCGCCACGCCGTTATAGGTTTTCTGACCGCCGCAAACGGATTGAAAGCCGACTGCGGCAAGCTCGGCATGAGGAAAATTCGCGTCTTCGAGCTTGGTTTCCTGCAAGCAGACGACATCCGCCCCGCTTTCCTCCAACCACGCCAGCAAGTGCGCAAGACGCACCTTGAGGCTATTGACGTTCCAGGCGGCGATTTTCATGACGACAAAAACAAGCAAGCGCGCAATCGCCCGCCACTGGACGGTCGCGCCCCCGAATTTTCCGGAGAATGGCTATTGCGCGGCGGCAGGCGGACTGTCTCCAGCTTTGGGATACCCCGCCAGATCGAGGGCGCTGTGATAGGAGTTCGCGTCAAAGCCGCGTATCTTTTGCGGCCCAACCAACACGCTTGGCACATAGGTATCGCCCACCAGGCGGGTGAGTTCGGCTTGATCCGCGTCGGACTGCACCACCTTCTCGGTGAAGGGAACCTTGCGTTTGTTCAGCAGGTCGCGCGCTTCCTGACAGACATCGCAGCCTGCACCCGTATAGAGCACAACAGGATATTTCTCCGATGCGATGCGAACAACATAAGGCTGTTCGGGATCGAATTCATTGTCCGCGTATCCGCTGGCATTGATGCGCACCACATTTTTGGCGTTGCCCGGCGGCGCGGTGTCGGTATACATGGTGCGGCCAGTTGCCGGGTCCGTCCAGCGCCAGGTTTGCGCGTGAATAGTTGCGGCAAACAGCGCGCAACACAGGCCCAGCATGGTCAGGACAATGTTCTGCGAACGAAAGCGAATCATGGTCAAACCCTCCCGAAAGATCACCGCGCAATCATACCACCATGACGCAGCAAGGCATCTGTTTTTGGCGCGCGTCCGCGAAAAGCCCGGAAAGATTCCAGTGCCGGACGCGCGCCGCCATACGCCAGAATTTCATCGAGAAAACGCCTTCCGGTCGCGGCATCCAGCGGATTGCCGGTTTCCTCGAAGGCGGCGTAGGCATCGGCGGAAAGCACCTCTGCCCATTTGTAACTGTAATATCCCGCCGCGTAGCCGCCGCCAAAAATATGCGAAAAGCTGTTGGGAAAACGCTGCCACGCGGGCGGAATGAATACCGCGACTTCTTCGCGCACCACGTCCAGCAAGGATTGAATGTTGTCCTTTTTGGGGTCGAAGGCGCTGTAGAGCAGGATATCGAAAAGGGCAAACTCGATCTGGCGCAGGGTTATCATGCCGCTCTGAAAGTTCCGCGCCGCGTACATCCGATCAAACAGCGCGCGCGGCAAGGACTTGCCCGTATCGACATGCGCGGTCATGGTTTTCAGCACTGCCCACTCCCGGCAAAAATTTTCCATGAACTGCGAAGGCAACTCCACGGCGTCCCACTCCACGCCGTTGATGCCGGAGACGCCCAGATCTTCCATGCGCGTCAGCAAATGATGGAAAGCGTGCCCCGCCTCGTGAAACAGGGTTTCCACCTCATCGTGCGTGAAGGTGGCGGGCTTATCGCCCAGCGGTCGGGAAAAATTGCACACCAGACAAGCAATGGGCATTTGCAGCGCGCCATCGACCTTGCGGCAGCGGCTGACGAAAGCGTCCATCCACGCGCCGCCGCGTTTTTCCTCGCGCGCGTACAAATCCAGATAGAACGCGCCGATCAATTCGCCCTGGCCGTTTTCGACGCGATAAAAACGCGCGCGCTCGTGCCAGACCGGCGCGCGATCAGGTTTTATCACAACGCCGTAGAGACGCCGGACGAGCCGGAACAAGCCCGCGAGCACCTTGGGTTCCGTAAAGTAGGAACGCACTTCCTGCTCGGAAAAATCGTAGCGCGCCTGCCTCAATTTTTCCGAGGCATAGGCCATATCCCAGGCTTCCATTTCGTCCAGACCCAGTTGACCGGCGGCAAAAGCGCGCAATTCCCGCATGTCGCGTTCTGCGAAAGGCCTGGCCCTGGCCGCCATGTCGCGCAAGAAAGTCAGCACTTCGTCCGGCGATTCCGCCATCTTGGTCGCAAGCGACATTTTCGCGAAATTGCAAAACCCGATCAATCGCGCCGCTTCCGCCCGCAGCTCCAGCATACGCCGCATCAGCGGGGCGTTGTTCCACTCCGGCTTGCTTCCCGAATCATCGAATTCCGCCGCGCGCGTGGCGTAGGCGCGATAAAGACGATAGCGCAAGTCGCGGTTCTCGGCATATTTCATCACCGACAGATAGGAAGGTGCCTGCAAGGTGAATTTCCAGCCCCGCAATCCGGCGGATTCCGCCGTTTCTCGCGCGGCGCGCACCGCTTCCGGCGGCAGACCGCGCAGGTCTTCCGCCTTTGTCACCACTTCGGTGAAGGCGTTGGTCGCATCCAGCAGGTTTTCCGAGAACTTCGCCGCGAGACGGGAAAGTTCCTCTATGACGGCGGTAAAGCGCAATTTGTCCGCTTCCGGCAATTCCGCGCCGGAGAGGCGGAAATCACGGATTTCGTTATCCACGACGCGCCGCCGCGCGGGAGAGAGCCGCGCAAACCCGGCGCTGGCGCGCAGGGTCTTGTATTTTTCAAACAACGCCAGATTCTGCCCCATTTCGCTGTAAAAACGGGTCACTTCCGGCAACAGGGCGTTATAGGCGTCGCGCCAGTCCGGGACATCCTGAACGGAATGCAGATGCCCAACCACGCCCCACGCCCGGGAGAGCCGCTCCAGACCTTCGCTCAGCGGCGCGGCGAAATCCGCCCAGGTTGCGGGCGATTCCGGCGCGGCCAGACGTTGAATCAACGCCCGTCCCTCGGCAAGCAATTGCGTCACGGCAGGCGCGACGTGTTCAGGAAGAATATGATCAAAATCGGGAAGCGCAGCAAAACTCAATAGGGGGTTCATGTTGCCGGAAGCCAGTAATGATGGGTTGAAAGCGGGACGGCGCAGCATAACAGAAATTGCCGGACCGCATCACGTTCAGCCGGTTGACGCAGGGCAATCGCACGAATGCCCCTGTCGTACACATTGGCATTTTCTTGTTTACATTCACGGACTGGGCAAAGGGGCTGTTCACAGCCCTTTGTTTTCTGTAGTTTTCTGTCTTTTTGGGGGCAACTCATGGGGACGGAAAGCAAACAACGACTGGCAGATGTATTTGTTTCACTGACCGATCCCCGTCAGGCGGGCAAGACCCGTCACG
>JAITJU010000032.1 GCA_031278735.1 Zoogloeaceae bacterium | reverse complement strand
CAATCTCTTTCTTCACCTCCTCAATCTTCAACTCAACATCCTCTCCCACATCTTCAATTTCTTGACTTACATCCGGATTCTCATTCTGCTCTTTCATACACTCAATCCTTTTAATTATTCCCTTCAAATCATCCTCCTCAATCTGCGCTTCCCCCAGTCTTTTCATGCTTTTTCGATATTCCATTTTCTGCTTTTCTAAACCTGATTTTACCGACAAAAGTCTATCGCGCTCATCCACAAAACGGGCGGCATTTTCTCTCAATTCCGGCAGATCAGAAATTCTGTCAAAACGTGTTCTTAACTCTGAAAGTTTCGAAAGAATATTCGATCTCTGATGAATGAGATCCGGAAGATTGGTGTTGTAATCAAGGATGTCCTGCAGCTTGCTTTCAATATCCTTCCGGCGTTTTTCCAGCACCAGCGGATTGATGGGATTCAACTCGCCATTCTCCAGAACCTCCGCCCCCGCCGCTACGCCTTCCAACGTAATATTCCCCGCTTGCAGACTCGTCAAAAACAAAAGGGAATTCGTGACGTAGGAAAGAATGGCCTCCCAGACCTCGGCTGAAATAGCTTCCTCGAAATTGCTCAGGTCGAGCATTCCTTGTTCGCCGAGGCCCGCAAGCGTTTTCTTCAATTCCATCTGGGTATCCTTGAAACACGCGTAGGATGCTGACAGATTACATTCGCCCAGCCCGATTTCTTCTCTGATTGCCTTGTCCATATCTCCCAGCTCCGTCGCGCTGTCCAGAACGCCCGGCAGCACACTGTCAATGGCGGCGAACAGACTGTCTATGCTCCCGGTAAGCGCGTTTACGAGAGAGGCGGCGCGGTTGTATTTGATGACGGTCTCTGCGCTGATGTCGATATCACTTGCGCTGAAATGCGGCAGCGGCGCGGCGCCGGAGGCGGCGGGAACGGCGTCGGCGTCTTTGAGATTGACGCTCGAAGCGGCGCTGATGTCGCCATATAAAAGCGCGAGGGCGACCGACAGCTTTTCGCTTTCCTTCTGCTTGTTGGCGCCTTCCGAGGTCGATTTCAGAAAATAATTATCGACGGACATCACCGCCTTGATCGTCAGATCCTCCTCCGCCTCGACCGAAAAGTTCTTCGTGTCGACATCGACTTCGGAAACGTGATCGCCGTAAGCCACGAGCAGGCCGCCCGCCAGCGCGAATGAATTGTTGATTTCCTGGCCGGAGTTCTCCTCCTTCAGCCTATCCCCCACCTTTTCATCCTTCGCCGAACCGCCCGCTATAATCGCGGCAGCGACGTCGCCCGCCACCTGCGTCCCGGCTCCCGAACCCGAACCCGAACCCGAACCCGAACCCGTTTCCTGCGACTTTATGCCGACCTTTGCCTTGACGGTCGACTTGAGCTGGTCAACCGTATTGCTGGCTTCGACGTTAACATTTTCCCCTTCCAGCGCGCCGTCCGCCAGGTTGACCCGCGCGGCGGAATCGAACGCGGTCCAGTTGACGGCGGCGGAGACATAAGCCTTGTCGGAGGCGTTGACTTCCGCCGCCGTCGACACATTGCTCTTTGCTGCGGCATTGACGCTCACATCGTCTTTCGCTTCAAGGCGCGCGCCTTTATCGATGTTGACAAGGGCGTCGTTGTTGATCAGCGCGACCATGAGCGCGCCGTCGGCGTAATCGACTGTTACTTCCGGCTTCTCTGTGACGGCGGCCTTGGCGTTCACCTTGATATCCGAATTCGCTTCCACGGCCAGATTGCCGCCGGCGTACAGATGGCCGCCGACATTGACCTCCGCGTCGCCGTTCGCGAAAAGCGCCATGACAACAGCGTCGATAGACGCCGCCGCCATGTCCGTCGTCAACCAGGCGTATCCGTCGACTACGCTCTTCGCCGTGATGGAGATGTTCCTCACGGCTGAAATTTTGCCATTGGCCGTGACGCGCGCGCTATAGTCCCCAAGCGTGACTTTGCCGTCTTCGTCAATGAGGATTCCCGTGCCCAGCGCAACCGGCAAAACCTTGATGGGTGCCGTATAACCCAAGGCTTTATCCAACAGGATTTCGCTCCACTGGTATTCCAAAAGTTCAAGCTTGTCGACCACTGTCGCGCTCAAAACAATGTTGCCGTCCTTTCCGGACGACATCTCCAGACCGGATATGGCCAAGTCATTAAAACCCATGCCGTCCACGTTGACCACATCTGAAAAATCCACAACCCCGGTTTTCAAAAGACTGCCGCTTTCGGCGGCTACTCCGCCCTTGCCCGCGTACAGACCGATGTTGTCGATGGCGCGCACCTCGCCTCTGATCGTGATCGACAAGCTGCCGTCGGTGTTGATGGGGATCACGCAACGATAGCCTTCTCCATCCACGCAATCGCTGTTAACGGGAATCCCTTTATTCTTGCCGTTGTCGATGAGGGGTTTGACGACTCCGTCTTCGTCGATGTTCGTGATCCAGCCGATTTCCTTGCTCAAATCACTACCGTTAACAAGAGGCTGCGCATCCCTGCCGTCACCGAGGAACTTGTCCATGAAACTCTGCGTCGGCGTAATCGCGAAAAATGAACCCGCGTTGATCGCGCCCTTGCTCCCGACGATCATCCCGTCCGCGCTCAGAAAGTAGAGGTTGCCGCCGATTTTATTGTCCCGTATGCCGTTGATCGTGCCGTCAACATCGATCCGGCTGCCGACGAAGTTCAGGACATTGCCCGTTGTCGCGCCGGACGGCACGTAGATGTTGGCAATGCGGTTTTCGCCGAGAGTGAATGTCTTGAAGGCGTTGAGCGCGTTTCCATCGACGATTTTGTTGCTTTCGATCTTGAAAACGCCGTCATTCTGCGTGACTGTCGTGACGGCGCTGTTGGCGCTCGTGATGTTCGTGATGTCGGCGGCGGTGGCGGCGAAAGGCAGTCCCGCGAGACCGAGCGCCATGCGCTTGAGCAGGCTGATCATCAAACGGCTCGCCGCGCGCCTCGCCGGGGCGGGGCGCTTTGCGCAAGCGGGAGTAACGACGTTCCGGGATATTATCGTATTCATGATCGCGCTCCTTGAAAATCGTGTTCGGAAAAAAGATGCGCGCATTTTCAGGGTGTTCTGTGACGTGACAATGAAATTTCCAGACAAATTTCACGGTGCCGGAAACGCGGCCGCCCGGCGCTCGCATTTGTCGTTGCCGGGGAAATTTCAGGGGGCGTCAAGGAAGAAACGGCAATCTGCCGGATAAAAAAACAGGAACAGAAGGCAAGAGATTTCGCTCGCCTCAAAACGCCGACTCGAACGCCGCCCGCGTGAATTCGCGCCAGACGCCATTGACGAGGCTTTCCAGCAGTTGAAAATTCGCCTTGTAGTCCATTTTGCGCGTATCGCGCAGCCAATAGCCAAGGTGGAAATAAGGCAGATTCAGATCCCGGCAAAGATGGGACTGCCGCAGAGTGTTATAGACGCCGAAGGAAGCGCCGGGAACATTGGGGTTAAAAAAGGTATAGACCGCAGAAAGGCCGCCATCCAGCACGTCGATGATGTTTACTGACTGCGCAGTACGCCATTTTTCAGGAATTCCATCAGACGGGTTTCCAGCAGGTTGGCGAGCAGGAACTGGCTGTATTGATCGGCACTGTCTTCCGCCATGCTGCCGCCGGGACGGCGGCGCGTCTGGCAGCGGGCATAGAGGCGATAATGCGCTTCGTCATAGCGCAAAGGGACAAAGGCGCGCTTCAAGGCAGGCGTGCCGCCGCTGCGTTCGCCGTCGGCTGCGCCGCAATGTCAGCCGCTCCACAGGCGCAGCGGAACACAGGCGCGGCAGTCGCCGCGTCAAGGCCGGTAAACGAACAATCCGCTGCGGCGAAATCCCGGGCTTGCCAATTGGCTATATACGCCCCGACCGATGAGGTGCGCGGGCGCAGGCACCTGCGCGGGCAGATAGCTACGGGCATGAGGCGCGGCGCAATAAAACTGCAAGGCGGCGGCAGACGGAAAAACGCCGCTCATTCCGGCTCCACGCCCTCCCAGGCGTACGCCGCGCCATCTTGCGGCCAGGGGCGCGGCGCGGCGTTGGCGGTCAGGCGCGACAAATGCGCCACGAATTCCGCGCGCGGTATTTCTCTCGCGCCCAGGGAAAACAGGTGGCGGGTGCGTACCTGACAATCCAGCAGGCCGAATCCGCCTTGACGCAAGTAGCGGATGAGATGCGCGAAAGCGATTTTGGAGGCGTCCGCGCAATGGGCGAACATGGATTCGCCATAGAACACGCGCCCGATGGCCAAGCCGTAAAGACCGCCGACCAGGGTTTCGCCCTCCGCGTCCGCGCGCCAGGTCTCGACGCTGTGCGCCCAGCCCGCCTCGTGCAGCGCGCCGTAGGCGGCCTTGACGTCACTGGTGATCCAGGTGCCGTTCTGCCCCGGACGCGGCGTACTGGCGCAGGCGTCCGTCACTCGCGCAAAGGCCGTATCCAGCCGCACGCAAAACTTGCCGCGCCGCAAGGTCTTCTCCAGGGAACGGGAGAGCCGGAATTCGGCGGGAAAGAGCACCGCGCGCGGGTCAGGACTCCACCAGAGCACCGGATCGCCCTCGGAAAACCACGGGAAAATGCCCTGACGATAGGCATCAAGCACGCGGGAAGGCGTCAAGTCCCCGCTCGCCGCCAAAAGTCCGTCCGGTTGCGCGGCGCTCACGGGCGGAAAGGGATCACGCGCTCCCAGCCAGGGAATCATGAATGACGTTGAAAATCGCCGGACGGGGCAATCAATCCGGGCGCTTTTCAATCAGCCGCCGCGCGCCGTCATAGCGGCTCAGCCAGTAGCCGTTCTGCATGTTTTCCACGCGCACCGCGCCGCCGCCGCGCGGCGCGTGCAGAAAGTAGTTGTCGCCCAGATAAATGCCGACGTGCGAAAAGGCGCGGCGCATGGTATTGAAAAACACCAGATCGCCCGGCTTCAACTCGGCGCGCGCCGCGACTTCCATGCCCACGCGCGCCTGTTCTTTGGCCGTGCGCGGCAGCGCCAAATCGATGGCGTCCTGATAGACCCGCCGCACGAAACCGCTGCAATCCAGACCGACGACCGGATCGTCGCTCCCCATGCGGTAACGCACGCCAATAAGCTCCAGCGCCTTCAGGAGGACGTCCTGGGCGCCAACGGAATACCGCGCGAACAATGATTTTTCATCGTGTCGCGCCGCCGGATCCGCAAGGGCGGGAGCGGAAAAAATGACGGTCGCGGAAGCAGAAAAAACGAACAGAAGGGTTTTACAAGTCTTGAACATAGGTCACAATCTAGGCGAAGCCCCGTGTTTTGTAAACCATGCCCCTTGTCTTGGAAGGAGAATCCAGCGTGTCCGAGTTGCGTCGCATCCTGATTGTTGATGACTCCCGCATGGTGCGCGCCTCGTTGAGCCGCCACCTGAAGGGCGTCTATGACATACGGGAAGAAGAAAACGGAGAGCAGGCTTGGCAGACGCTGGTTCTGGATCACAGCATCGAGGCGGTCATCTCGGATTTGCAGATGCCGGTGCTGGACGGCTTCGGCCTGCTGGAACGTCTGCGCGGCTGCAAGCTGAAACGCCTGCAGGAAATTCCCTTTGTGCTGATTTCCGGCGATGACGATCAGGCCATCATGGAAAAGGCGGAAAATCTGGGCGTTTCCGACTTCATTACCAAGGGCATCAACGCCACCGAGCTGAAAACCCGGCTGGGCAACCTGTTGCAGTTCGTCACTACCCGGCAGGACCTGGAAGAAGCGCGCGTCCTGCAAACCCAGGACCCGGAAAGCGGGCTTTTCACCCGGCGCTACATCGAATTGCAGTGCGCGCAGGCGCTCTCGCACGCGCTCCGCCACCACGCGGACGCCAGCCTGATGCTCATCGGATTCGACAACTTCGATCATCTGACCGAGCGTCTCGGCGAACGCAAGGCGGGCGAAATCTGCCTGAAATTCGCCCGCCAGGTCGCAGGCAAGGTGCGCCGCGAAGACAGCATCGGGCATTTTTCGCCAGGACGTTTTGCCATTGTCACGCCCGGCACATCGCCGGAAACCTGCCTCGTTTTCGCGGAGCGTCTGCGCCGCGCCGTTTCGGAGGCAGTCATCACTTCCGGCGGCAAGCGTCTGGATTTGAGCACGAGCATCGGCATCGCCAGCGTCCTGAACGACAAGATGACTTCGGCGGGCGCGCTCATCGACATGGCGTACGCGCGCCTGGAGGATGCCGTCCGGCATGGCGGCAACTGCATCCGATGCGGCAGCAATTCGCGCGCGGCGGAAGAGCCTGTCCCGCCGCCGCTCAATATCGAGCAGGCGCTGGAACTGCTGCTCGCTCAAAAGATCGAGCCTGTGCGCCAGCAGATGACGCTCCTGGGCGAGCGTATGCTGCCCTTCCTCATGCTCCTGCAACAGGAACTGGATGTCGACATGCGCCTGGCCGAAGTGCGCCAGAAACTGACCGAACGCGGCGATGCCGCCCGATAAACCCAACCCTTTTTTCTTCCTTTTACGAAAAATGACTGAAAACGCTCCCACGCCCGCTCGCCGTCGCTGGCCAAAAATTCTCGGCATCACGCTTGTCCTGTTCCTGCTGGTTGTCGTCATCGCTTTCCAGATTGCCGCGCGCCTGCTCAAAAGCGAGATCGTCGCCGTGCTGGGGCCGAACGCCGAAATCCGGGAACTGACGATCGGCCTGACCAGCGTGCAAATCACGGGCATGCGCCTGCCCGCGCCCAAGGCCGAAAACGGCAAAAAAGCCGCCTGGCCCGCCGAAGACTTTCTGCGCGCCGAACGGCTGATCATCACGCCTTCGCTCTCCAGCCTGCTGCGCGGGCGCATCGTCTTGAGCAACATCCGCGTCGAGGGCGCTTACCTTTCCCTCTTGCGCGAGCGCGACGGTCGTCTGCGCGTGTTGCCCGATCTGACTGAAAAAACCGCGTCCGCAGCCAGGACAACTCGCCGCCCCGCGCCCGCGCGTTTTGCCGCGCTGCGCCGCCCACAATCCTGCGCGGCGGAATCCGCTGCTGGCCCGCAAATCGAGATTGGCCGCATCGAAATCGTGGAAGGCGCCCTTGATTTCTTTGACGCCAGCGTGCGCAAGACGCCCGTCAAAATCACGCTGGAACACTTCAATTTCAGCCTCGAACACTTGCGCATGCCCGAACTGACGGGAGAAAGCCGCATCAAACTGACGAGCGTCATCAAGGGCAACCAGCAGGATGGCGAAATCGACATCGAGGGGAAAATCGAGCTTGCCAGCAAGGAGTCCGACATCAAGACCCGGTTGCGCAACGTCGACCTCAGCGCCTTGCAGGCTTATCTGCTCAAGGCGAGCGACGCCAGCATCCGGCGCGGATCGCTGGATATGGACGTGCACAGCGTGGTGAAAAACGGACAACTGCACGGCCCCGGCTCGATTACCCTGCGTCATCTCGAACTGTCCAACAGCGGCAACGCCTTCATGGGCATTCCGCTCAAGCTGGTCGTGGCCGTCCTGAAAGGCGGCAATGACCAGATCAGCGTCCAGTTCATCCTCGCGGGCAACGTGAACAACCCCGCTTTTTCCTTGAACGAGAGCATCGCGCGCGAAATCGGCGTGGGACTGATGGGCGCGCTGGGACTCAACGTGGGGAACCTGGTCAAGGGATTGGGCAACGCCGGCGGCGACATCGGCAAGATGGGCGAATCCCTGGGGAAACTGCTGGGCGGACAATAGACGAGGAACCGGCGCTTTCGGCTCCGGCGTCTGTTTTTCGACCATCTCTGCAAGGCGGGCGGGCAAGCGCGTCCCCCGCCTTGCTGTTTACGCCGACGGTTCTTCCGGCAGGTGGAATTTTTGCCGCAGACGCAAGGCGTAATCCCGCATCTGCTTGACTTGAGGCGCTTCCGCGTCTTCGGCGAACAGCACATGTTCCCCGATGCGCTCGACTACGCCGCCGACGGCTTGTTGGCACGCTTCCGGCGGCAGCAGCGCCTCCGCGAAGGCGATGAGATCGACGGCAAGCGGCAGGTTCAGCGAGACTTTGCGGGCAAGATTGATGGCGCAAGGCGGACAGACAAGGCTTTCCACAGCCAGCAGCCAGAATTTTCCGCGCAGGGACGGCGGCGCGGGATAAGCCGCGAAGAATCGGCGCAGCTGGCGCAACTGGAAAAAAATCAGCAGATAGAGAAACGGCAGCGCCGCCAGAACATGCAGGGCGGGCAGGAAATGCAGCCCCAGCGGGACGAGCAGCAAGAAGCCCGCCGCCAGCAGCAGCGTTCCCGGAAAGAGCCGGGAAAACAGCGCCGCGTCCCGCGCGCGAAACGCCGCAATCCTTGCCGCAGCCTCCGCCGCGTCCTCCGGCGGCGGGCAGGAGGCCCAAACGATCCGGTACGCGGGATAAAACGGCGTCAGCGGCGGCAGGAGCATCAGCAGGCGGCGGCCAAAAGCGGCGTTGTTGCGCGGGAACGTCACGCCATAGCCGGAAGGAAGGCGGCGCGCCACGGCTTCGTTGTGATACGCCAGCACGAAACAATCATAGAGGTACAACAGAAAAATCAGGAGGATCAGTTGCACCTCTGCCGAAACGGACACGCCGCGCGGACTCCGGCTTATTCCCGCTTTTCGTCGCGGGAAAGGTCGTTGATATCGGCGGTTTTCACGGGAACCGCGTCGGGAAGTTTCTTGCGGCGGCGGAAAAGGCCGCTGAAAAACTTGCCGATGAACGCGAGCGCCGCCAGTAAGCCGACGATCAATATTTTCCCGTATTTCGCCAGCAGGCCGGACTTGAGGAGCACGGCGGCGGCGCCGCCCGCGACGAGCGCGGCCAGGCCATATTCCGCCAGCTTGTCGCCTTCCTTGTACTCGTTGTAGTGCTGGCCTACCACGAAATTGTAGCCGCTTACCGCGTTCTTGAATTCGGGCAGGACTGCCGCCAGTTTTTCCGGCGAGACCACCAGTGTCGCCGAGGTGACGCCCACGCGACCAAGCAGGCGGGTTTCATAATTGACGCCTTCCTGCTTGTCGTCGGAATTGATGAAGGTCAGCGCCCATTCCAGACGCCGGGTCTCCGGATCGTAGAACGGCGCCTGCTTCCAACTCAGGTTCAAAAGCTGCGGCCAGCCCTTCTTGGCGCGTTCCTTGTTGCCTTCGTCCTGATTTTCCCGCATGGATTCGAGCAGTTCGTCGGCGTCGATTTTTTCGTCGTCCTTGACATGTCCGGTCTCCGAGTATTCAAAGGTCGCCCACCATTCGCCGTTTTCCGGGCCGAAAAAATATTCCTGCCCGCTGGCGGGATTCTGCGTGACCTTTTCCAGAAAAACGCGGGTATCGGCGGCATTCAGAAACAGATAACCGGCGGGCACATTGAAGGTCGCCACCGGGCCTACATTGACCAGTTTCGGGCCTTCCACCCATTTCAGACTTTCGATGATCGCCGCTATTTCGCCATCCGCCTCGCTTGCGCTTTCTTCCTGCGCCATGACCAGAGGACTGACAAGACCGGCCGCAACCCAAACGGCAAAAAACAGAATCGAACGCGAGAATTTCATCACCCACCCCCATCAAGGAAAATTACAGCAGAAACAGGGTCGCCAGACCCAGAAAAATGAAAAAACCGCCGGAATCCGTAAGCGCCGTAATCATAACCGATCCGCCGATGGCCGGGTCCGCGCCCAGGCGTTGACGCAACATGGGAATGCCCACGCCTGCGAACGCCGCCAGCAACAGGTTCAGCGTCATGGCGGCGGTCATTACCACGCCCAGCGAAACGCTCTCATAAAGCCACCAGGCCAGCGCGCCCAGCAAACCGCCCCAGAGTATGCCATTGATCAGCGCCACGCCCAGTTCCTTTTTCAGAAGGCGGCGCGTGGCGTCGGGCTTGACCTGCCCCATGGCAATGGCGCGCACGATCATGGTGACGGTCTGATTGCCGGAATTGCCGCCGATGCCCGCCACGATGGGCATCAGGGCGGCCAATGCCACCAGCTTTTCGATGGAGGTCTCGAAAATGCCGATGACGCGCGAGGCGACAAAAGCCGTCACCAGATTGACCGCAAGCCAGGCCCAGCGGTTCTTCACCGAATCCCAGACCGAGGCGAAAATGTCTTCCTCCTCGCGCAGACCCGCGTTCGCCAGTTGTTCGGCCTCGGATTCCTCGCGGATGAAATCGACCACCGCCACCAGGGTAAGCCGCCCAACCACGCGATTCTCCGCGTCGACCACCGGCGCGGATACCAGATCGTAACGCTCGAAGGCTTGCGCCGCTTCTTCGGCCTCGTCTTCCGGCTGAAAGCGCACGATGTCCTTTTTCATGACGGCGCGCACATCCGAATCCGGATCGTTGGTGAGCAGGCTTTCCAGCGTCAATACGCCTTCCAGGCGCTCGTCGCGATCGACCACGAAAATCTTGTCGGTATGTTCCGGCAATTCGTCGAAACGGCGCAGATAACGCAGGACGACTTCCAGCGTAACGTCCTCGCGCACCGTCACCATGTCGAAATCCATGAGCGCGCCCACGGTGCCTTCCGGGTAGGAAATGGCGGCGCGCAGCTGCGCCTGCTCTTCCGGCGGCAGGGCCTGGAAAACGTCCTCCACCACCTCTTGCGGCAGGTCGGGCACGAGGTCGGCAAGTTCGTCGGTATCAAGGGATTCCGTGGCGGCGACCAGTTCGTGCCGCTCCATGGCGTCGATCAGGGTCTCGCGCACCGCGTCGGAGACTTCCAGCAGGATTTCTCCATCCCGCTCCGCGCGCACCAGATCCCAGACCAGCAAACGATCTTCCAGCGGCAGCGCTTCCAGCGCGTAGGCTACGTCCGCCGGGTGCATGGCGTCCAGCCGGACGCGCAGTTCGTCGAGCGCCTCGAGCGCCTGTTGCCGCGTCGTCAGCGCCTCCTCGCTCTGCGCCGGTTGCGGCGAATCCGGATCGGGCGCCGCCGTTGCTTGATGATGGCGGGCAAGCAGGCTCTCCACCTCGCGCAGGCGCTCCTGTAAGTCGTCCGTGTCGTTCAGTTGTTGTTCTTCGCTCATGGTGCGCCGCCACAAAAGAAGCGGCATTCTAGCACCCCGGCGCGGGCGCGTCGTAGACTTGGCGCGTTTTTGACGCAAATGCCGACGCTCGTCCGTCGCGCGCCAAGGGCAAGGCCAATCCAGAAAGGCGTTCGGATTGCCGCAGCGCTTTGCGCCTCATCTTGACGAAGAGCGGCTGTTCGTTCTTTCAAATTGGCGAGGCCGCAAATTTGCCATTGCCCCGGCAACCGCAATTGCCCTGCGCGCGGTTACTCACGGCGGCAAAACGGCTGCAAACATGATAGATTAACAACCCCTGCAATTTTTCGCGGACACGCCATGTCACTTGCGCAACAATTTGCCGCCTACAGCCAGTGGCGGCTTGCCGTCGTCGCGGCGGCGGAGCGTTTTCGCCAGTGGCTGATCGAGCAAGACTTGAGCGACGCGCAGGCGGAACTGCGGCTCTCCCGGCTGGAGGATCGCATCCGGGAAGACAAGCTCAACGTGGCCTTCGTCGCGGAATTCTCGCGCGGCAAATCCGAACTCATCAACAGCATCTTTTTTGCCGCCTACGGCAATCGCATCCTGCCCTCCTCGGCGGGGCGCACCACCATGTGCCCGACCGAATTGCTGTATGTGCGCGGCAAGCCGCCCGTCATCGAACTGCTTGCCATCCAGACGCGCGGCGGCAATGCCAGCGTCAGCGAATACAAACAGGACGCCGACGCCTGGCGGCGCGTTCCGCTGGATGTCAATTCGGCAAAGAACATGCAGGACGCCCTGCGTCAGGTCAGTGAGGTCATCCGCGTTCCCGTCGACGAAGCGGGCAGACTGGGGTTCGTCGTGGATGAAACGCAGGTCGGCGCTTTCCACGCGGGGGCAGATGGTCTGGTGGAAATTCCCCGCTGGCGTCACGCCATCATCAATTTTCCGCATCCCCTGCTCGAACAGGGTCTGGTGATTCTGGATACGCCGGGGCTGAACGCCATTGGCACGGAACCGGAACTGACGCTTTCCCTTTTGCCCAATGCCCACGCCGTCCTTTTCATCCTTGCCGCCGACACCGGCGTGACGCAGTCGGATCTGCTCGTCTGGCAAGAGCATATTGCCAGCAATCACGGCAAGCGCGGGCGTCTGGTCGTCCTGAACAAGATCGACGGTCTGTGGGACGAACTCAAGCGGGAAGCGGAGATCGAGGCGGAAATCGCGCGTCAGGCGGAAAGTTGCGCGGGCATACTCGGCATTCGCAAGGATCGGATTTTCCCGGTATCGGCGCAAAAGGGGCTGGTCGCCAAAATCAACCAGGACGCCGGTCTGCTGGAAAAGAGCCGTCTGCCGGAACTCGAGGCCGCGCTTTCCAATGAACTCATCCCCGCCAAGCACGACATCGTGCGCGACGACACCCAGCGCGAGTTCGGGGAAATACACCGGCACATCCGGGAGATTCTGGAAGTTCGTCACGCCAACCTGAACGAGCAACTCGTCGAACTTTCCGAACTGCGCGGCAAAAACCGGGGCGTGGTCGAATACATGATGGGCAAGATCAAGGTGGAGAAGGAAGAATTCGACACCGGCTTGCAGCATTATTACGCCGTGCGCAGCGTATTTTCCAGGCTCACCAACAAACTGTTCGCGCACCTGGGCGTCAGGCCTCTGCGCCGGTTGACGGAAAAAACCCGGCAAACCATGCTGGACGCCATTTTCTCCCGCCAGATTTCCCGCGCCATCCGCGTTTTTTTCCAGGAAGTCCAGAGCAGATTGAAGAAATCCGGTGCGGAAATCAAGGAAATCCACTGCATGATGGATGCCGTCTACAAGCGCCTGCGCGTCGAACACGGTCTCAAGCTCGCTTCTCCCGCCCGCTTTTCCATGCTGATCCACGAAAAGGAAATTCATCGCCTGCAAGCCTGGTGCAATGCCCACCTGAATACCGCCGTACAGTTCATGACGCACGAAAAGAAAAACATCGCGCACAAGTTTTTCGCGGAAATCGCCATGCAGTCGCAAAAAATTTTCGAGCGCGCCAACTGGGATGTGGAAAGCTGGCTCAAAATCATCATGGCGCCCGTGGAAACCCAGGCGCGCGAGCGCCAGCTGCACCTGAAGCGCCGTCTGGACAGCGTCCAGCGCATTCACGAAGCCGCCGACACGCTGGAAGACCGCATCAATGAACTGGGCGCGATGGAAGACGATCTGCAACAGCAAATCCGGTCGCTGGACGCCATTGCCAAGGCCATGCAGACATTGATGGGGCGGGGAGGAGAAGGAGAAGGAGAAGGAGAAGGAGAAGGAGAAGGAGAAGGAGAAGGAGAAGGAGAAGGAGAAGGAGAAGGAGAAGGAGAAGGGCGGGGCGGCGGCAAGGCAAACGGCGCGGAGGCGTCGCAAGGCTGAACCCCTTGCGCGAATTTTCCTGACATGTGCGGCATTTGCGGCGAATTGCGTTTCGATGGACAGGCGGCGGATGGCGAGGCGCTGGCGCGGATGACGCGCGTCCTCTATCCGCGCGGGCCGGACGCGAGCGGGCGATTCATCGACGGGGCGCTGGCCATGGGACACCGGCGGCTTGCCGTCATCGATCTTTCGGATGCGGCCAGCCAGCCGATGCGGGACGACGCGCTGGGTCTGGCGCTGGTTTTCAACGGCGTCATCTACAACTACCGCGAACTGCGCCGCGAACTCGCCGCGCGCGGCGAGCGTTTTTTTTCCGATGGGGATACCGAGGTCGTCCTCCGCGCTTGGCATGTTTGGGGACGCGATTGCCTCGATCGCCTGGATGGCATGTTCGCCTTCGCCGTCTGGGAT
>JAITJU010000004.1 GCA_031278735.1 Zoogloeaceae bacterium | reverse complement strand
AAAAGCTCGAACATACGTTTATCGCGCTCAACCACCTCGCCGCCGCCATCATCGCATTGCGCAAGATCAGCTTACCAGTCCATATTATTTACGGAGAAATCCTAAGTTTGCCGCCCTCGTCCTTCGCGCCGCAGGAATTCCGCGATCCGTTCTGTCAGGCGCGCGCCGACTTTTGCGTCCAGGCAATCGAACGCTTCGCGCGTCAGGGTATTCGTCAGCCAGGTAATTTGCCGTTTGGCGAGGCGGCGTGTGGCAAAAATGCCTCGGTCGGCAAGTTCGGCGCGGCTGAATTCGCCTTCCATCCACGCCCATACCTGACGATAGCCGACGGCGCGCATGGAAGGCAGGTCGGAAGAGAGAACATAGCGACGGCGCAGATTTTCCACTTCTTCGATCAGGCCATTGGAGAGCATGGCCAGAAAACGTGTTGCGATGCGCTCATGCAGGATGCCGCGTTCAGTGGGCAAGAGCGCCAGCGGCAAAAAGCGCCAGGGCGGCGGAGCGCTTTTGCCTTTTGCCAGCAATTCCGACATGGGGCGGCGGCTGAGGCGGCAGACTTCCAGCGCCCGCTGGATGCGCTGGCTGTCGTGGGGAGCGAGGCGGGCGGCGGTTTGCGGGTCACGCATCGCCAGTTCCGCATGCAGGGCAGGCCAGCCCTTTTCCCGCGCTTCCGCTTCCAGCGCCGCGCGGGTGGCGGCGTCGGCCTGCGGCAAATCCGCCAGCCCTTCTTGCAGCGCCTTGTAATAGAGCATGGTGCCGCCGACGAGCAGTGGGACGCGTCCGGCGGCGGTGATTTCCGTCATGGCGGCGAGCGCCTCGCGGCAAAAGCGGGCGGCGGAATAGCTTTCTTCCGGACTGATGAGATCGATGAGCCGGTGCGGGAAGCGGGCAAGGGTTGTCGCGTCCGGCTTGGCCGTGCCAATGTTCATGTCCCGGAAGACCAGCGCCGAATCGACGCTGATGATTTCCAGCGGAAAGCGCCGCGCCATTTCCAGCGCCAGCGTCGTCTTGCCGCTGGCGGTTGGCCCCATCAACAGGATGGCGGGTGGCAGACGGCTCACAGCAACGGCATTCCGCCTTCCTGTTCGCCCAGTTCATGCACCACGTTGGCGCGCCCCACCAGCAGGGCGTCGAGATGACCAATGCGCTCCGGGTCCTTGTTGGCGTAGGGGAGTTTGTGCAGCACGTAACGCATGGCGTTCAGGCGCGCGCGTTTTTTGCAGTCGGATTTCACAACCGTCCAGGGCGCGTCGGCTGTGTCCGTGTAAAAGAACATGGCTTCCTTGGCTTTGGTGTAATCGTCCCATTTGTCCAGCGAGGCCATGTCGACGGGCGAAAGTTTCCACTGTTTCAGGGGATGGGTCTTGCGCTCCCTGAAGCGGCGCAGCTGCTCGTCGCGGCTTACGGAAAACCAGAACTTGATCAGATGGATGCCGCTGCGCGCCAGGTTCCTTTCAAATTCTGGACACTGGCGCATGAATTCCGCGTATTCGTCCGGCGTGCAGAAATTCATCACCCGTTCCACGCCCGCCCGGTTGTACCAGGAACGGTCGAACAGCACGATTTCTCCCGTGGTGGGCAGATGCTGGATGTAACGCTGGAAATACCACTGGCCGCGCTCCACTTCCGAAGGCTTTTCCAGCGCGATTACCTTGGCGCCGCGCGGATTCAGGTGTTCCATGAAACGCTTGATGGTGCCGCCCTTGCCCGCCGCGTCGCGGCCTTCAAAGAGAATCACCACTCGTTGTCCGGTTTCTTTTACCCATGCCTGCAGCTTCAGCAATTCCACTTGCAGCTGATACTTCTGTTTTTCATAATTCTTGCGCGACATCAGATTCTTGTAGGGATAGCCTCCGGTGCGCCAGTCGTCGGACAGGACATCGTCGGGGCGCGCCGCGAGCGCGCCGCCGAAGCCGTTCGCCTGTTTCAGGAAGAGGTTGCGCAACGCCGCCACATCATCGGGCGACGCGCCCGCGAGTATGGTCTTCAGTGTGCTGGAGACGGATTGCGGGTCCTTTTGGGCGGCGGTCTGTAAAATATCCGCAATGGCGACTGCCTTGGATTCTTGCGCCGCCGTGGTGGCCTGATCTATCTCGAACGCGGCAATGCCCGCCTGCGTGGAAGAATCGGCAATGTCTCCCGCCCGCGCCAGACGCGAACGCGCGGGAGGTCGGGCTGGTTTCCGGACTGGCGCGGCAGAAGGTTTCCTGTGCGGGTTCGTCGTTTTGGTTGTTGACATGACGGTTCCTGTTGACGGGTGATGAGTAAGCCGTAACTATAAATCAGGGAGCGGGCATCATCAAAGGCTGACGCCCGTCTTCCACGCCGAGCGGGAAAGCCGCGCCGCGGATGCCGCGAAAATCTGTCCGCTCCATGGCATTCCCCTTGCGATCAAGGGCAACATCGATCTTGTCGGCATCCCGACCGCGGCGGCTTGCTCCGCCTTTTTCCTCATGCCGGAAAAGGCGCGACTGTCATCCAGGCGCCTGCTCGTTCTGGACGCGACGTGGAGAAACGTTCGTGTGGCGATTGCGCTGGGAAAGACGGGGAGGGGGGTCAGAGTTTCCACGGCACGATCACGAAAAATTTGAGATCGCGCTCGTCCTGAAAGAGATTTTTGTAGCCTGTCCAGCTCGGCAGTCTGGTTTTGTTGTCGTAGTGCGTGTAGTGCAGGGTGACGCGGGTATTTTTCAGTGTTCCGGAAGGAACGATCCAGGTCAGATCGAGCGACCAGGCGTTTTCCTTCAGGGTTTGCCGGACGCCGTATGCCTTTCCGCCCCAACCGCGCGCGGCGGAAAGCGTGGCGGTAACGCCGGCGGCGCCGATGTCGTCCAGCGCGCGGGAGAGGCTGACGAAAATCGCGCTTTCGCGGTTGTGGTTCCAGTCGGAACGATTGTCCCACCAAGGTTCATAAGCACCGTTCGCGCCGCCGTATCTGCCGGTCAGGCGATAGACGAAATAGCCCAGATGGGTGTCGCGCGTGCCGGGCGCCCGGGTATGCAGGAATTCACCTTTCAGGACATAGGGGGAAAATTCGCGCGCGAAGGCCGCGTAATGCTGGAACGCCCAGCGTCCCGCATAGTGATTGTTGGATTGCCCGCTGAAAGCGGCATCATCGCGGTCGCCCATGACGTAAAGTTGGTAGCTCAGGTACAGCGGGGATTTCACCCCCGCGGATTTTTCTTGCCGGTATTTGAGCTTCAGGTGCGCGCTTTGCAGAAATCCCGGCGCTTCGCCATAGGCGACTTCCGCCGAGGCTTCCGGCGCGAAGGCGTAACGCGCGCCGACTGACCAGATGTGGCTGATTTTCGTGTTGGCCGCGTCCTCTTCGCGAAAGGCGTAGGTCTTGCGGTACCAGGGCGCTTTGTAGCGGGCGGCGTAGGCGCTTGCCAGCGAGAGCGCGCCCTGTTCGATGCCGCCTTCCGCGCCGAGATAGCTTCCCGGCATCAGCGACCAGTTGACGCCCATCACGCCGGGGCCGGAAGGCTGAAAATAACCCAGCTTGCCCCACCACGCGCCGTTTTCGTGTTTGCGGCGCAGTTTCAGATGGGCGCGATAGAGCGATGCGCCGCTATCGGCGTCTTTTTTCGACCAGTCCGCCGACCATGGATCCGACCAGGGGAAAAAGCTGATTTCATGGTCGGGACTGGCGCTGTTGCGCAGATCGGTGGTGGCGAAAGCGCCAAGTTCAAATCCTGCCGTGTCCGCGAAAAAAGGCGAGCTGATTTCCAGGTTGCCTTGCAGGCTCTGGTGGTGCAGGTTGCTGTCGAATCTTCGCTCATCCACGCGGTAACGTTCCCGGTGCCGCTGAAAGTAAATCAGGTTGCCGGAGACTTCCGAAGTCTTGATGTCGCGGACGAACTGCGGCCAGGCGTCATCATCGCGTTCCTCGCCCCGGACGATGGCGGCCATGCCGACAAGCGCCGCCGCCAGCAGGAAAAGCGGCGTTCGCCGCATCATGGCGTTTCTGTCCGCGGCGCGGCGTTTATTTTCAGCGCGTAGGCCAGCATGTTTTCCCCGGAGAGCGGCGGGCTGTAAAAATAACCCTGGAAAATATGACAGCCCAACTTGCTCAACACGTCGATCTGCTCCTGATTTTCGACGAACTCGACGACGATTTTCACATCCAGCGCCCGGCACAGTTCGACGATGGTGGCGATGATCTCCACGCAGGTCCTGCTGGCGGCGACATCCTTGCTCAATACCTTGTCGATTTTCAGGGTATTGACCGGAAAGTATTTCAGATAGGCAAGCGAGCTGTGTCCCATGCCGAAATCGTCAATGGAAATGACGATGCCCAGGTCATGAATCTGGTTCAGAATCCGGTTGTGCGGCGCTTCGGGATCGAGGGCGATGGATTCGGTGACTTCAATGCCGATCATGTTCCGTTGCAGGCCGTGGCGGTCCAGGCAGGCGATCACCTTGTCGGGGAGCGTGGTGTCGTCCAGTTGCCGGATGGAGACATTGACCGAAGTCTTGAAGTCGTCTTCCAGCCCATGCAGCCGCCAGTGCGCCCGTTCGGCGCAAGCCTCGTTCAGCACCCACAGACCCAGAGGGCGCATGAAATCGCCGTCTTCGGAAATGGCAACCATGATGGGGGCGGGAATCAGGCCATATTCTGGATGTCGCCAGCGCACCAGCGCCTCTGTGCCGATGACCTTGCCGGAAAGCCGGTCGACCTGCGGCTGGTATTCGAGATACAGGCCATTGCCCTGTTTCATGGCGTTTTCCAGATCGCTCGCCAGCACTCGCGCCAGCACGCCGATTTCGTCGTCACGATCCAGGCACTTCTTGCCGGAAGGCCCGACGATGTTGCTGCAGGCGATGTCCATGAGGGCGCTCATGGCCTTTTTCTGGCGTTCCGTGCGCACCCGGTCGAAGACCTTGACGAAGGGGAGGTAGATCAGGGCGCCCAGCGCCAGATTGAAACATTGCAACAGACTGCCCGCCAGCATTCCGCCAGTGGCGAGATAACCGCTCAGGATCGGCGGCGTTGTCCAGACGATGGCGACGCGCGCGTTTGGCGCCAGGCCATAATGAAGCGCGATAAAACTGGTGAGCATCAATACCAGCGGGACGAGAACGAAAGGCAGGAGAAAAATGGGATTGAGAATGACCGGCAGGCCAAAAAGCAGCACTTCGTTGATGTTGAACAGGCCGGGCGCCAGGGAGATTTTTGCCAGGCGACGGCTGTTGTCCTTGCGCCGGGCGATGAGGAGCGCCGCCAGAAGACAGATCGAGGAACCGGAGCCGCCCATGAAGACGAAAGTATCCAGAAAGAGCTTGGTGACGACGTGCGGCGGAGGCAATCCTGCCTCCAGCGCCGCGAGATTGCTGTTCGACGCGGCCTCGAAGATGCCGTGGGTCATCGAGTCGAGCACATTGGTGCCATGAATGCCGAGAAACCAGAAAACGTGCGTGATGAAAACATAGGCGACGCCGGTATCCAGTGTGCTCTGGAAAAACTGGAAGGGATACAGCAGCAGATTATGCAGGCACTGGTGTATCGAGAGGCCGGTCAGCGTGTTGAAGGCCAGGGAAAGAATGGCAAAGAAAAACACGGTGAGTATGCCAGGCAGGAGGCAGGTAAAGGCTTGCAGCGTGTTTGTTTCTGTGCCTCCCGCGTAGATCAGCGTTTGCAGTCGTTTGATGCGCGCCAGGTACAGGAAAATGCGCGCCGAGGCGATGGCGATGATGATGCTGACGAACAATCCATGTACGCCCAGTTGCTGCATGACGCTTTCCTTGGCGTCGGCGGGGATGATGGTGATCAGCGAGGCGAGCGCAACCAGCGCCGCAATGACCGGACTGATCGGATTTGCCAGATGGCGTTGGTTATGGAGGACGGCGAGGTGGTAGCTGATGCCGATGAGCATCGGCAGTGAGAGTACGCCAAAGCTGCCCTGCCAGACCAGAGCGCCGATTTTCGACCAGTTTGGCCCGAAAATCCGCGCCATGTCGCTCTGATACCCAGGGATGGGCAGGTTATTGATCAGAATGGCGAGCGCGCCCGCGACGACCAGCGGCAGACACAGCAAAAAGCCGTTGCGGATGGCCAGCATGGTCGGACTGAACGCCCAGTTTGGCGCTGCCAGCGTGTAGACGCGTTCAAACAGGCGTTTGCCGAACGTCATGCGCGAATTCCTTTGCCTTCATAAAACCAGATTTGGTTTGACTGACCTTCCACCCGAAAAAGCAGGGCAAAGGCCGTGGAACTAAAGCCCGAAAGCCGGGAGCGGCTTCGGTCTGCGGTCATCGAGGGGCGGATGCGCATCCTTTCCGAAAGGAGCAGGCCAGCAATCTTGAAAAGCTGCGACCAATCTTTGCCGCATGAAAAACGATCTGCAAAAACCCGCCCCGCAAGATTCACGCGACCGCCTTTCAGGGGCGCAATCATGCGCAGCAATATCCTTCGCGTCAAGGAAGGCGTGTCGGCAAAAGGGGAATGCGTCCGCGTTTCGGAACCATCAAGGCATTTTGTCTCTTCTGCCCTTGGCGGTCTGCGCCTTGATGCGCTTCATTTTTTCCTGAAGATGAAGGAATTCCGCCCTTCGTTTTTCCGCCGTCAATGCCCCGGTTTCTTCCGGCGCGGGAATTTCTTTCGCGGCGGCGGGCGTTTCCGCTTCCGGCATTTCTACCGGCAAGACCGCCGCGGGCGCTTCGATGGCGGGAGTTTCCGTCGCCGCCGTTTCTTCTGCCGCTGCCGCCGGTTCTGCCGGTTCTGTTTTCGGCGCGGGAATTTTTTCTGCGGCGGCGGGTGCTTCCACTTCCGGCATTTCCACGGGCAAGGGCGTTTCCTCTGCCGGAACTTCCGCCGCAGGCGCTTCCGTTGCCAGCGTTTCTACCGGCAAGACCGCCGCAGGCGCTTCGATGACGGGAGTTTCCGTCGCCGCCGTTTCTTCTGCCGCTGCCGCCGGTTCTGCCGGTTCCGTTTCCGGCGCGGGAATTTTTTCTGCGGCGGCGGGCGCTT
>JAITJU010000270.1 GCA_031278735.1 Zoogloeaceae bacterium | reverse complement strand
CGTTTCCAGAACTCGTCCGTCACTTCCCATGAATTGACATGCGCCTTGGACATCCCTTTCTCCTGTGTCGCGTTGCGGGAGCATCAGAATTGTATCTTAATTTACGGATAAATCCTTAGCTGCACTGTTGTAGGCGCGCGAGCCGACATACTTGTTGCCGCGCCGGTCGATGAAGATGGCGGACGGCGTGCTGCTCAGGACTCTTATAGAGATGAACCTTCTCTCCATCAAAGGAGCAGATGGCACTGTTGGTTGTGCCAAGGTCGATACCGACATATTTCATGCTTCCACCACCTTCCTGAGCATTATCGTGCCTTGTTTGCGCAGATCATTCGGCCCCATGATGATCGGTTCCAGCATCTGATCGACGAGCAGCGCGTCGTCAGGGCCGAAGTCGCCCAAGTTCAAGGCGGACGCCGCCATCCCCGTGTCGTAGGGCTGCCCCTCGACGTTGACGAGCTTCAGGCCATTCGAGTCGAGGTTTTCCTCGACCTTCTTCTGGAAGTAGCGAAGCTGGTTGATGTAGCGGCCTGACTCGCCCGCGTCGAGCTTGCCGACCACCTTTCCGAACAGCCGCGAGAAGCGCCAACTCTCGACAGCGATGTCGATCAGCGATTCTTCAATTTTTTTGTTGCCATCAACTTGTGTCATCACATCTCTATCGACATGGAGTGTTGTTTGATTCGGGTATTATATCCCGTGGTTTCATAAACGCCAGCGCCAGATCATCGCAGCATGGCGAAACGGAGCAAACTGTCGGGCATCGCATCGCTTGCGACTTTTGGGAAAGCCGTGCGCGAAATCCGCATGGATAAAGGAATTTCACAGGAAGAACTGGCTGGCCTGGCGGAAATCGATCGCAGCTACATGGGCGGCATTGAACGAGGCGAACACAATCTCAGCCTGTTCAACATTCATCGCATCGCCATTGCCCTCAACATTTCAATCGCTGAACTGATGCGCAGGGCAGATCTGTAAAGAAAACCCTGATTCACTGTTGTGTTCTTGGGCGATCAAATATCTGCTGACAACTTGCCTCGCTTTTCGGTCAGGCGGCGCAGCAGAGCCATGAGGCTTTCCGCGTCGAGGCGTCCGGCTTTTCTGGCCTGTATTTTGTCTTCTTCATCGACCACCAGCGTAAACGGCAAGCTCATGTAGGGGTTGCCCAAGGCGCGGGAGAGCGCCAGCACGTGTTCATCGCCAATGAGCAAGGGATAGGAGACGGGATGTTTTGCGAAAAACAGCCGCACGTTCTCCGGAGAATCCAGGGCGATCCCGACAAATTGCGCGTTTTTTCCCTGAAATTCGTCTTGCAGGCGGGAGAAGGCGGGCATTTCTTCCTTGCAGGGCGCGCACCAGGTCGCCCAGAGATTGATGACCCGCACCCGACCCCGCCAGGCGGCCAGATCGATTGTCGTCTGGTTCGTGTCGACGAGCTTCAGGTTGAGAAGCTGTTGCAGCGCGGCGGTTTCGCCATCCTCTTCCTGCCTGTCCGGCCAAAAGAAAACGAGGGCGATCAAACCCAGCGCGATGACCAGCAGACAGGTTGCTATTTGCCGTCGCATGGCGTTTGCAATAGCTTCAGCAAGGCTTCCCGCCGCATCCGCTCGCAGGGGCGGCCATCGCCGCGTTTGAAATGTCTGCGTTCGCAGTGCGACGGAAAAATCAGCAGATGGGCTTCCGCTGCCGGGGTGAATAGCCGTAGGGCGGCTTCCGCCTTGTCGCGGCAGGCGCCGCGGATTTCCGTGTGTTCAAAGGCAATGCCGCGATTCAACAGAAAAATCTCCACTTCCTTGGCGCTGTCGGCAAAGAGCATCAGGTCAATGGCGGAAAACGCGTCCGCCGTGCCGTCGAGCGCCCGCCCGATCAGACAGGGATGAAAATCCAGAAGGATTTCCATGATTTTGCAGGCTTCCAGACGCAGACGGTAAAGTGCCTCAGGTTGCGCGTCACGCTGGTAGAGCGCCTGATAGAGCCGCAGTTCCGCTTCCACTTCCGCGTTGTCGGGCAGCATGGCGGATTCCGGCAGACCCAGCTGCCGAGCAGCCTTCTGCTTCGCCAGTATCGGATGGCGGATGCCGTCCTCGGCCATGAGCCGCGCCGCCGTGCTGGCGATCAGCAGACGGGAGGCATGGGTGCCGCGGGGCGGGCGATGGCGTTCGTGACGAGACATGGCGCGCGGGAAAACATCAAGTAGAATCCAGACCTTGATTTTACCTTCGATGCTTGTCTTTTCTGGCGAAAAAACCATGCACCTCCATATTCTCGGCATCTGCGGCGCCTTCATGGGCGGTCTGGCGCAACTGGCGCGCGCCGCCGGACATCAGGTCAGCGGTTGCGACGCCAACGTCTATCCGCCCATGAGCGAACAACTGGAAGCGGCGGGCATCACCCTCCATGCAGGCTACGATCCGGCGCAGATGGCGACGCGCCCCGACGTTTTTGTCGTCGGCAACGCCATTTCGCGCGGCAACCCTTTGCTGGAAGCCGTTCTCGACGCGGGCCTGCCTTACGTTTCCGGCCCGCAATGGCTGGCGGAACAGGTGCTGCAGGGCCGCTGGGTGCTGGGCGTGGCGGGGACGCACGGCAAGACGACCACGGCTTCCATGCTCGCCTGGATACTGGAAGACGCGGGCTTGTCGCCAGGATTCCTGATAGGCGGCGTCCCCCTGAACTTCAGCGTCTCCGCCCGTCTGGGCGCTTCCCCCTTGTTTGTGATCGAGGCGGACGAGTACGACACGGCGTTTTGCGACAAGCGTTCCAAGTTCATCCATTACCGCCCCAAAACCTTGATCCTGAACAATCTTGAATTCGATCATGCAGACATTTTCGACGATCTTGCGGCTATCGAGCGGCAATTTCATCATCTGGTGCGAACCTTGCCCGCTGCCGGGCGGATTATCTGCAATCAACGAGAAGCCAGTCTGCAACGGGTGCTGGCGCAGGGCTGCTGGACGCCGGTGACGAATTTCAATGACGCGGCGGGTTTTCGGGCGACGGGCGACGATGCGGACGGCAGCCTGATACTTTCTGGCGCGGAAGGAGAAATTGCCCGCGCGATCTGGAATCTCTCCGGCGACCACAACCGCGCCAACGCCTGCGCCGCGCTTCTGGCGGCGGAACACGCGGGCGTTCCGCTGGCGCGCGGCGTGGAGGCGCTCGCCCGCTTTCAGAATGTCCGGCGGCGGCTGGAATTGCGCGGCGAAGCAGCGGGTGTTGCCGTCTATGACGACTTTGCCCATCACCCGACCGCGATTGCCGTCACGCTGGCCGGATTGCGCCGCAAGACAGGCGGGGGGCGCATTCTCGCCGTGCTGGAACCGCGTTCCAACACCATGAAGATGGGCGTGATGAAAGACCGGCTGGCGGAAAGTCTTGCCGATGCCGACCGGGTATTCTGCTACGCCGCCGATCTGGGCTGGGACGCCGCCGCCGTCCTTGCCCCGCTCGGCGAACGCGCCCTGGCGGAAACAGACCTTGAAAAGCTGATAAACGCGATAGCGGCGGCGGCCAGACCCGGCGATCAGGTGCTGGTCATGAGTAATGGCGGCTTTGGCGGCATTCACGCAAGGCTGTTGCAGGCATTGGCGCGGCAGGCGTCACCGTGAGGGCGCCTGACGCGTTCTGAGGTAGGTGACGAAAGCAAAGGGGATCCCGCCTTCGCTAACGTGTGTTTCGCGCCTTGTTTCCCGCCATTCGCCGGGGTTAAAGTCGGGAAACCAGGCGTCGCCCGTGATTTCCTGATCGATTTCGGTAAGCAACAGGCGTTGGGCGGCGGGCAGGGCGGCGGCGTAGAGTTGCGCGCCGCCGATGACGAAGGCTTCGGCGGCGTTCTGCGCCAGCGCCAGCGCGTCGTCCAGACTGCGCGCCAGGTGCGCGCCCGCGGGGAGCGGATAGCCGGGCTGACGGCTGATGACGATGTTGGCGCGTTCCGGCAGGGGGCGGAAGGCCGCCGACAGCGATTCCCAAGTCTTGCGCCCCATGATGACCGTATGGCCGCGCGTTGCGGCGCGAAAATGCCGCAGGTCTTCGGGAAGCCGCCAGGGCAGGCGATTGTGAAGGCCGATGACGCGATTTCTGGCGAGCGCGGCAATCAGGGTAACGCGGGGTTGGGGCATGTGAGACATTCTGTTTTCAGGGCGGCAATCAGTCCGCGAGTGGAGGCGTCCAGCGCGGTCGCTTCAGGCGTCTGTCCCGTTTCGCCCAGGCAGGGCAGGAGGCGTTGCGCCATTTGCTTGCCCAGTTCCACGCCCCACTGATCGAAGGCGTTGAGATTCCAGAGGACGCCCAGACAAAAAACCTTGTGTTCGTAGAGCGCCAGCAATTGACCAAGGACATGGGGATGCAGACGTTCGAGCAGCAAGGTGGTGGAAGGCTGGTTGCCGGGAAACCCGCGCCAGGGGAGGATCGCGACGCTGACATTGCGGGCGAGGGCTTCTTCTCGCGTCTCGCCAAAGGCCAGCGCGGCGGATTGGGCAAGCCCGTTGGCCAGCAGGTGCAGGTGGTGATCGGGCAGGGGAAAATCGGCCTGTTTCAGCAGGATGAAGTCGCTGGGGATGATCTGTCCGCCTTGATGCAGAAGCTGGAAAACGGCGTGTTGTCCGCTGGTGCCGACCGCGCCCCAGAGGACGGGACTGCTGTTGCGCGTCAGGGGCGCGCCCTGGCGATCCGCGGACTTGCCCAGACTTTCCATTTCCAGTTGTTGCAGGTAGGCGGGGAACAGTTCCAGCGACTGGCTATAGGGAAAAATGCCGCGACTGCCCGCGCCCAGCGCGTTTACATTCCAGATGTCGATGAGCGCCAGCGTGAGGGGCAGGTTGCTCGCGGCGGGCGCGCTCAAAAAATGCCGATCCATTTGGCGCGCTCCGGAAAGCAGGGCGGAAAATCCGGGAAAGCCAATGGCCAGCGCGATGGAAAGACCAACGGATGACCAGAGCGAAAAACGTCCGCCGATGCCGTCGTGGAACAAAAAAACGTTCGCCGCCGGAATGCCGAAAGCGATTGCCGCCGCCAAATTGCTGGTGACAGCGACGAAATGCCGGGCAACGGCGTCTGGCCCGTCGAAGACGCTTTCCATCCATTCCCGCGCCGTGCGGGCATTGGTCAGTGTTTCCAGCGTGGCGAA
>JAITJU010000264.1 GCA_031278735.1 Zoogloeaceae bacterium | reverse complement strand
AGGCCGCCCCCGCTTGCGCGCGCTTCGCGGCGTCGCTCGTTGCCATTGGCGTGAAAGGCGCGCGTGAAATGACAAGGAAGCGGATTCGACTCGCAATGTTGTTCCCTCTTGTCTTGGCAACGCTTGCGGGCTGTCAGGACACGGAGATGGAGGAAATCGCCCCCGGCGCGGACACATGCAAACCCGAGTTTTACCAGACGCTTCCGGCGGGAAAACAACGGGACGCCCTGGTGGGGAAGTGCCTCCGACAAGGCCAGTACCAAAAATCCGAGCCGCGAACCTGGTAAGACGACGGATGCTTGCTTATCGGTTCCGACAAGGCCAGTACCAAAAATCCGAGCCGCGAACTTTCTAGGGAGACTCACCCATGACAAACCGCGTTTTTGAATGGACGGCGCCAACCTTGTTGGCCGTGCCGCCCAAAAAAATCATCCTCACGGCGGCATTGACCGCATTGGCGCTTGCCGCCCTTGCGTTTTCCAACGCTTTCGCTCAGACCCAATCCAGCGAGGTGGCGTCGCTCGAACAGAAATTGCTCGGCAGCCACCTGTTTTCCCTGCAATGGGTGAGCTGGAAAAAATTCGGAACGGCGGAAATCACCCGCAAGGAAGACGGCCAGCTCTACATCGACGCAAGCCAATCCCTGGACGGGAACTACGTGACCCTGCAAGGCGTCCTGACGCCGATAAACGCCGCTGAATTCACGGTGGAAGGCGAACTCATCACCAGAACCAGCGATATCAACAATAGCGAGCCTTGCGCGCGGAGCGGCACATTCAATTTCAAGGCCACCGGAACGCGCAAATACTGGCGGCTGCAACAAATGAACAACCCCTGCGATGGAATATACGCGGAATATGTGGATGTGTTTTTCAAATGACGCGGAAGAAAGTTGACATGAAACTTCTGTCAAGCCGCCTCTCCTGCCCCCTGGTTTCTCCTCGAAGAGAAGCGAAGGGACAAAACCTGGAACGACCATGAGCGAAACAAAGCCGCTCTATCTGGAGGATGTCGCGGTCGGCGACCGCTACGTGAGCCGGGAATATCCGCTCAACGCCGGTCAGATCAAGGATTTCGCGGGCGCGTTCGATCCGCAGCCCTTTCATCTCGACGAGGCCGCCGCCGAAGCGTCCTTTTTCGGCGCGCTGGCCGCGAGCGGCTGGCACACGGCGGCAATCACCATGCGCCTGATGGTGGAAAGCGTCCCCTTCGCCGACGGGCTGATCGGCGCGAGCGTCGAGCTTTCCTGGCCGCGCCCGGTGCGGCCTGGCGACACCCTCCATGTCGAGAGCGTGATTACCGAAATCAGGCCATCCCGGAGCAAACCCGACCGCGGCCTCGTCAGCCTGCAAAGCGAGACCTTCAACCAGAAGGGCGAGACGGTACAAAACTTGCGCTCGCAACTCCTGCTCTTTCGCGGGCCGGAAGAGAAAACGGCAAACGCCGGTTCGCGCGGATAAAGGCAATCGACATGCCCATCGACCTATTCAAGACCGCGCTCGCGCTCCCCCTGAAACGCGCCCTCGCAAGCGCCGCCGCGCTGTTCTGTCTTTGTCCGGGCGGCGTCCTGGCCGCGCCGGAAAATCTTCCGTCCGCGCCGCGCGTGGATGCGCATGTTGATTCGCTGGGCGATTTCAACTGGATGTTTAACGACCAACTGCGCCCGGCTTCCCGCTATACGCTGGATGCCTATCTCATCGCCCTGGAGCGCCCGCTGTGCAGCCCCGATGACGAATGCGTCCCGGCTTTCGCGCTCTTTTCCGACGCGCCGCCTGAGCGCATCGCCGACGAGAGGGTCACGAGCCTGATCCGCCGGTTTCCTCTGTATGAATACAACACCCGGTCAATGGAAAACATGCTGAACGAAACGCGCTCCGGCCATGCGTTTCTCACGCTCAATGCCGAAAGAACGGCGCGACTGGAAGCCGGAAAACGCTACCGCCTGCGCATCCGCGCAACGCAAGATTCCCGGCGCTACCGGACCGGTTTCGTCGTGGAAGATTTTTCCGCCGCGCCCGCCTCCGCCACGCCCGCCATGCCCGCCAAAAATCCGCGCGTCTACTCGGTCGTCGATTTCAACCGGGAGCGAGCGCCGGTCATTCATACGGTGAAAGCCTATGTCGTCGCGCTGATGTATCCGCAATGCAAGCCGGGAGGCGTCTGTCCTCCGGTTTGCGCGCTCCTCTCCGACACGCCGCTTGAGCGTATCGCCGACGAAAAGGTCAAGACCCTGATCCGCCAGTTCGGAGAAAATGCCGGGGCGGCGGAAAAGGCGCTGCAGGAAACCCGTTCCGGCCATGCCTTTCGCGCAATCGATCTCAAGGCCAACAAAAAATCGGGGCAACTGGAACCCGGAAAACGCTACCGTCTGCGCATCCGCGTCAACGCCATGAACGATTCCCGCGCGGGTCTCGTCCTGGAAGATTTCTCGCCGCAAACCCAATAAAGGAACCGACATGGAACACCTCTTGAGCCTCTTCGTCCGCGCCGTCTTCATCGAGAACATGGCGCTCGCCTTCTTTCTGGGAATGTGCTCGTTCATCGCCATTTCCAAGAAGGTGGAAACCGCCATCGGGCTGGGCATCGCGGTAATCGTGGTGCAGACCATCACCCTGCCCGCCAACAATCTCGTCTATACCTATCTCCTGAAGGACGGGGCGCTTGCCTGGGCGGGACTGCCGGATGTCGATCTTTCCTACATCGGCTTTCTCACCTACATCGGCGTCATTGCCGCCATCGTGCAGATTCTGGAAATGACGCTCGATAAATACCTGCCCAGTCTCTACAATGCGCTCGGCATCTTCCTGCCGCTCATCACGGTGAATTGCGTCATCATGGCAGGCTCGCTTTTCATGGTGGAGCGCGACTACAATTTTTCCGAAAGCGTGGTCTATGGCGTCGGCTCCGGCGTCTCCTGGGCGCTGGCCATCGCGCTCTTGGCGGGCATCCGCGAAAAGCTCAAATATTCGGATGTGCCCGCCGGGCTGCAAGGATTGGGCATCACC
>JAITJU010000260.1 GCA_031278735.1 Zoogloeaceae bacterium | reverse complement strand
CGTTTCCAGATGCTGATGCGTGGCGGCAATGATGCGCACGTTGGCGCGGATGGGCGCATGGCCGCCAACACGGTAAAAATGATTGTCGGAAAGAACGCGCAACAGCCGCGTCTGCAATTCTGACGGCATGTCTCCAATTTCATCGAGAAAAAGCGTGCCGCCGTCCGCCTGCTCGAAGCGCCCTCGCCGCTGGTTCTGCGCGCCGGTAAACGCGCCGCGCTCGTGGCCGAAAAGCTCGGATTCAAGCAAATCCCCTGGAATGGCGGCAGTGTTGATGGCGACGAAAGGCGCGTCCTGGCGCGGACTGTGGCGGTGCAGGGCGCGGGCGACCAACTCTTTGCCGGAACCGGATTCGCCAGTGATCAGCACCGTCGTGTGCGACTGGGAAAGACGCCCGATGGCGCGGAAAACTTCCTGCATGGCCGGCGCTTGCCCCAGAATTTCCGGCGTCAGCTCTACGCTTTCGGCAACGCCGGATTGGCGTGTGCTTTCGTCTATGGCGCGCCGTATCAATTCCAGCGCCTGATCCACGTCAAAGGGTTTGGGCAGATACTCGAACGCCCCGCCCTGAAAAGCAGCGACGGCGGATTCGAGATCGGAATACGCCGTCATGATGATTACCGGCGTTTGCGGATGGCGCGCCTTCACCTGCTTCAACAATTCCAGACCGGAAATGCCGGGCATGCGAATGTCGGAAATTATCACCTGCGGCTTCTCTCCGGCTTCCAGCGCCGCAAAGGTTTCGTCGGCGGAAGCAAAACTGGCGAAGGCGATGCTTTCCCGCGTCAGGGTTTTTTCCAGCACCCAGCGAATGGAGCGGTCATCATCAATAATCCAAATCGGTTTCATGGCGGATTTTCCGTGGACATGGATTCAAAGGCGTCAAGCGGCAGGCGCGTCAGGAAAACAGTGCGTCCGGGACGGCTTTCGCATTCAATTGTACCCTGATGCTGCTGCACGAAACTCTGCGCCAGCGTCAGCCCAAGCCCCGTGCCGTTCGGACGTCCGGAAACCAGCGGATAGAACATGCGTTCACGAAAATCATCGGCAATGCCAGGGCCATTGTCGATGACGGCAACGTCAATTGCCAGACGGAAACGCCGTTTGGCAAGCGTGACCTGCCGCGCAAAACGGGTGCGAAAGACGATTTCCCCCTTGCCCTCCATCGCCTGCGCGGCGTTGCGGGCAATGTTGAGAAAGACCTGTATCAGCTGCTCGCGGTCGGCGGTCAGTTCTGGAAGACTGATGTCATAATCGCGCTGAATGGAGAGCGTCGCCGGAAATTCCAGCTTGAGCAGATTGCCCACCCGTTCCAGCACCTCGTGTATGCTCATCCGCTGCGCCTGCAAGGCGGCGCGGTGCGGAGAAAGCAGGCGCTGCATCAGATCCTGCAGGCGGTCGGCCTCCTGGATGATGACCTGGGTATATTCCCGCAAGACCGGGTTGTCGAGTTCGTGTTCCAGCAATTGCGCCGCGCCGCGTATGCCCCCCAGCGGATTCTTGATTTCATGCGCCAGATTGCGGATCAGCTCCCGGCTGGCATGTTGCTGTTCGATCAGCCGCTCTTCCCGACTGGCTTTCAATTGCTGATCGATGGGCTGCAATTCCATGACCATGCGAATTTCCGGCGTGTCGGGCGAATGCATGGGCGTTACCGTGCAATTCAGGTGCAGCGGTCGCTCCGGCTTGCCGCGCCAGATTTCCACATTCTGCCCGGTATAGCTCCAATTGTTGCTCAGCGCGTTGTCCAGCGCCTGCTGGAGCGTCGCGCTGTAACGCATCGCCGCGTCCAGCGGGCGGCGCAGCAAGGCGCGCGCCGTGGTTTCCAACAGATTTTCGGCGGCGCTGTTGGCATAGCGAACCCGGCGTTCGGCATCAAGCAAAAGAATGGCGGAAGCCAGATAATCCAAACCGCCCAACGGAGAAGGAAAGGTTTTTTGTGCAATTGTCATTCGACGGCGGCATGAATTCAGCGAAGATTGCCGATTTCCCGGTTCAGATCCTCGATATTGCGCTCATGCCGGGCGACGGTCTCCCGAAAGGGGCGCAGACGCGCTTCGCGCCTTTCGGCCTCTTCCATTCCCGCGGGGACTTTTTCCTGCGCGATCAGCTGGTTTCTCGCGCCCTCCAGCTTTCGCTGCTCGTCGGCAAGCTCCTGATTCAGGATGGTGCGGCGGGCATCGTTGCGCACGTTTTGCTCATCCGCGCTCACGCTGGGAAAATCCGGCGGCGTCACCGCGGCGGCCGCGCCGGGACGACGTTTGCCGCTGTCAATCGGCGGCGGCGCGACGTTATCCACTTCGACCTGCATCCGCTTGCAACTGGTTTTGTCGATCAGGACATTGGTAATGGTCACGCGCCCTTCCGCATCCGTGCAACGATAAACCTGCCCCCAGGCAGGCATTGCCGACGCAAGAATCGCGCACAGCGTCACAACAGAAAAACGCGTCGTCATCGCAAACTCCAGGCGGGAAGGGAAAAGAATGGAAAGAAGAAGAGTATAGATCAGATGACGGCTTCCAGTCAGGGATTGCCGCGGAGGAATGGCTTATCATAACGGCTTTTCCACGCGCTTTGAAAAGACGGGCATCCATGAATATTCTTCTGACCGGCGGCATGGGCTACATCGGCAGCCATACGGCCGTGGCCCTGCAGACAGCCGGACACACGGTTGTGCTCTACGATAACCTCGCCAACAGCAACGCCGACGTCGGCGCGCGCGTCGCGCGCATCAGCGGCGCGCCGCCCGTGTTCATCAAGGCGGACGTTCGCGACACGACCAGCCTGCGCAACGCGCTGAAAACATACGGCATCCATGCCGTAGTGCATTTCGCGGGACTGAAAGCGGTAGGCGAATCGGTCGAAAAACCCATCGAGTATTACGCCAATAACGTGCAGGGCACGATAAGCCTGCTGGAAGCCATGCGCGACGAGGCGTACAAAACCCTGGTGTTCAGCAGCAGCGCCACGGTATATGGGGAACCGGAATACCTGCCGATCGACGAGGATCACCCCTTGCGCGTGACCAACCCCTATGGCCGCTGCAAATTACACATCGAGCACATGCTCGCCGACGCAAGCGCCGCCGACCCAGACTGGAAAATCGTCTGCCTGCGTTACTTCAATCCGGTTGGCGCACATGCAAGCGGGCTGATCGGCGAAGACCCAGAGGGCATTCCCAACAACCTCATGCCCTATATCGCCCGCGTCGCCAGCGGGCAACTGGCGGAACTCCAGGTGTTTGGCGGCGATTACCCGACGCCGGACGGCACGGGCGTGCGCGATTACATTCATGTCATGGATTTGGCCGAAGGCCACGCAGCGGCGCTGGCCTGGCTCGCCACGCGCCCCGGCTGGCGCGCCATCAATCTGGGAACGGGGCGCGGCTACAGCGTTCTGGAAATGCGCGCCGCCTTTGCCGCCGCCAGCGGCCAGGCCGTGCCCTACCGCATCGCGCCGCGACGCGCCGGCGACGTTGCCGCCTGCTACGCCAATCCGGCCAGGGCAAAAAGGGAACTGGGCTGGCAGGCGACACGCGGCATTGAGGAGATGTGCCAAAGCGTCTGGCGCTTCCAGCAGCAGCGGTCGAGATTCAGGGATCAAGGATCAGAATAGCATTTCGGCGACTTTCGCCGCCGCGTGTTCTTTCGTCCGTCGCTCCCCGATCATCCCCCGTTCATCTGCGCCTTGTTCGTGGGAATGAACAGATGAATCAGGAGCGACTGGCTGCCATGGTCGTGATAGCGATAGACCGCCTGCCTGCCCACCCATTGCGAAGAGAGAAGATTGCGCGAAAAAACATGATCCTTTTCGCCAATGCGAATGGTGGCGCCTTGCGTGAATCCGAAGGTTTTCTTGTTGATAACAATGCTGTTATCCCCCACCTGCTCAATTGTGCCAAACAAAATGCCGCTATCCTTTTTTACTTCCTGCGCCTGCAAGGGCATGCCGATCAGCGCCGTCAACAGGACAATCCATAGCGCCGGTTTCAGGTATCTGCTCATCATCGTTCTCTCCTCCATTGGCGAATCCGGCGCCAGGATTGACGCCAGCATCTACCGACAACCCCTTTTGCTTGAAGTTGTCACCGGAAAAGGCAAGCCTCTTCCGCCTTTCTCCTGCCTGCAATTCTACCGCCGCGCAATCAAAAACGGTCAAGCAATATTACAACGAAATTTATCCGCCCGCCATTGCCGCTCAACCCAGGTACAGCCGGTTGATTTCCTTGCCGTAGAAAAGGGCGACCATGCCGGCCGCTGCAAGATAGGGGCCAAAGGGAATCGGAACGTGGCGGCCATGACGGGCAAAAAGAATGAGGCCGATCCCCGCTATCGCTCCAACCAGCGAAGCCATCAGCACGACGACCGGCAGCATGATCCAGCCCAACCAGGCGCCCAGCGCGGCGAGCAGCTTGAAGTCGCCATGCCCCATGCCCTCCCTGCCAGTCATCAGTTTGAACAGCCAATACACCAGCCACAACGACAGATAACCCGCCATCGCGCCAATGACGGCTTGCGACAATGGAACAAACTGACCGAAAAGATTGGCCAGCAAGCCGCACCAGAGAAGCGGCAGGGTAATGACATCCGGCAGGAGCTGGGTGTCAAAATCGATCATGGCCAGCGCCAGCAGCGCCCAAAGCAACGCCGCTGCCGCCGCCGCCTGCGCGCCGGGGCCAAAACGCCAAGCGGCGGCCATGCCCAGAAAGGCGGCCGCCAGCTCGACCAGCGGGTAGCGCGGGGAAATGGGCGCGCGGCAGGCGCGGCATCTGCCCCGCAAACACAGGTAACTCAGGACGGGGACGTTCTCCAGCGCCGAGATCGGATGCCCGCAATGCGGGCAGCGGGAGCGGGGCGTGATGAGGTTGAAGGTCTCTCCAGCCGCCACGCCTTCCTCGCTTGCGCCCCCGTTTGTTTCAGCGCACTGCGCGCGCCACTCCGCCTCCATCATTTTGGGAAGACGGTAAATGACGACATTCAGAAAACTGCCAACCATCAACCCCAGTACGCCCAGCACGCCTCCAAAAAGATCGGGTTGCAGCAAGTAAGTCATCAACCAACCATGGCGCCCATTTTGAAGATGGGCAGGTACATGGCGACCACCATGCCGCCGATGAGCACCCCCAGCACCACCATGATAATGGGTTCCATCAGGCTGGAGAGCGCCGCCACGGCGTCATCGACTTCCGCTTCGTAAAAGTCGGCCACCTTGCCCAGCATGGTGTCCAGCGAGCCGGATTCTTCGCCAATGGCCATCATCTGAATCGCCATGTTGGGGAAGATGTTGGTGTTCTGCACGGCCGTGGTCAGGCTCACCCCGGCGCTGACATCGCTTTTGACGTCAACCGTGGCGCGTTTGTAGACATAATTGCCGCATGCCGCGCCCACGGATTCCAGCGATTCGACCAGCGGCACGCCCGCGGCAAACATGGTGGCCAGGGTGCGGTGCCAGCGCGCAAGCACGGACTTGCGAATCAGCTCGCCAAAAAGCGGCACGCGCAGCAGGTAACGATCCATGGCCATCTGCATGGCGGTCGAGCGTTTCCATGTATAGAAGAAAGCCCACAGACCGCCAATGGGAATGCCCAGGACGAAGTACCAGTTGGCGACGATGAAATCGGACATGGCAATGACGACCTGCGTGGGCATTGGCAATTCCTGACCGAAGCTCTCGAAAATGCCCTTGAACGCCGGAATGACGAATATCATGATGATGGTGGTGACGATGACCGCCACCGCAATCACCGCAATGGGGTAGAACAAGGCGGATTTGATCTTGCTCTTGATGGCGAGAATCTTTTCCTTGTAGGTCGCCAGACGTTCCAGAATGGTGTCCAGGATACCCGCCTGTTCGCCGGCGGCAACCAGATTGCAATACAACTGATCGAAGTAGAGCGGAAATTTGCTGAATGCGCCGGAAAGCGAATTGCCGACTTCCACATCCGATTTGATGTCCAGCAGCAATTTGCCGACAGAGGGATTGGAGTGGCTGCGCCCGACGATGTCAAAAGCCTGGAGCAGCGGCACGCCCGCCCGCATCATGGTGGCCAGTTGCCGGGTAAAGAGGGAGAGGTCCTTGTCGGTGATGGATTTCCCGCGCTTGAAACGCTGCGGAGTGATTTTGGAAACGCGGATGCCCTGACGACGCAGGTTGTTTTGCACGACCGTTTCCGTCACGGCGCGCATTTCGCCGCGCACCTGTTTGCCTTCCTTGTTCTTGCCTTCCCAGACAAAAACACGTTCCTTGCTTTCCTGGATCCTTGCGCCGGAACGGATGTTTGCACTCGTGGCCATATCTTTTCCCCTTTGCTTTCTACATACTCGTTGAACTCAGGACTTCTTCCAGAGATGTCATGCCCTGCTTGATTTTCAGGATGCCGGATTCACGCAGCGTTCTCACGCCATCCATCGAAGCCTGCTTGGCAATGTCCATGACGGTAGCGTGTTGCAGGATGAGATGGCGAATCGTGTCCGTTATCGGCATGACCTGATAGATGCCAATTCGCCCCTTGTAACCCTTGCCCTTGCATTTCATGCAGCCTTTGGGGCCATACAGCGTCCATTTTTCCGCCAGGTCCTTTTCCGTGAAGCCCGCGTTCAGAAGCGATTCGCGCGGCATTTCCACGGGTTCCTTGCAGTCGGAGCACAGGCGACGCACCAGACGCTGCGCTGAAATGAGCACGATGCTGGAGGCAATGTTGAAGACGGGAATTCCCATGTCCACCAGCCGCACCACGGTTTGCGGCGCGTCGTTGGTGTGCAGGGAGGAAAGCACCATGTGCCCGGTCTGGGCGGCGCGAATGGCGATTTCGGCGGTTTCCAGATCGCGGACCTCGCCCACCATGATGACGTCCGGGTCTTGCCGCAGAAAGGAGCGCAGGGCGCTGGCAAAAGTCAGGCCTGTCTTTTCGTCGACGTTCACCTGGTTTACACCCGGCAGATTGATTTCCGCCGGGTCTTCCACGGTAGAAATGTTGGTGCCGGAATTGTTGAGAATATTGAGGCAGGAATAGAGCGACACTGTTTTGCCGGAACCGGTGGGACCAGTGGTCAACACCATGCCATAGGGACGCCGAATGGCTTACAGCAAGGTGTCTCTCTGTTCCTCGGTATAGCCCAGAACTTCGATGCCCATGGTCGTGGTGCTGGAATCGAGAATCCGCATGACGATTTTTTCGCCGTACAGGGTAGGCAAGGTGCTGACCCGAAAGTCGATGATGCGGGTTTTGGTCACCGCCAGCTTGGTGCGCCCATCCTGCGG
>JAITJU010000173.1 GCA_031278735.1 Zoogloeaceae bacterium | reverse complement strand
GGACAGGACATAGAGGGCGATGTTGAGCAGAATCACCCGACGACGGCCAAAGCTGTCGGAAAACGCGCCATGCCAAAGCGTCATCAACGCAAAGATGGCAAGATAAACAGAAAGCGTCTGTTGGATTTGCAGGGAATCCACAGCAAGCGACACGCCGATTTCGGGAAAAGCGGGCAGATAGGCGTCAATGGAAAATGGGCCAAGAGCGGCCAGGGCGGCCAGCAGGATAGCCAGGCTCAGTCGGCTGTGCGATGCGCGGGCATTCATGTTGATTCAACGAAGGGACGGCGATATTGCAATGCTTCCGCCAGATGGTTTTTTTCGATGCCGGGACTATCCGCCAGATCGGCAATGGTGCGCGCCACCTTGATCACGCGGTGCCAGGAGCGGGCTGTCAGGTCGAGACGCGCGGCGGCGTGCGTCAACAGGTTTGTGGCCTCCTGGGAAATGGCGGCATATCGCTCGATGTTTTCCGGCCCCAGACGAGCGTTGACCATGCCCTGCCGCTGCATCTGCCTTGCCGTTGCCGCTTCCACGCGCACCCGAACGCGCGCCGAGTTTTCGCCGCCGCCGCTTTGCGCCAGCGTTTCCGCAGGCAGCGCCGGAACTTCGATGAGCAAATCCATACGGTCAAGTATGGGGCCGGAAATGCGACTGCGATAACGCTGAATCTGGTCGGGCGAACAATGGCAGCGGCCATTGGGATGCCCCTGCCAACCGCAGGGACAGGGATTCATCGCCGCCGCCAGCTGGAAACGCGCCGGGAAAGTGGCGTGGCGGGCGGCGCGAGCAATATGAATCTGGCCGCGTTCCAGCGGTTCGCGCAAGCTTTCCAGCACTTTTCTGTCGAATTCCGGGAATTCATCAAGAAAGAGAATGCCTTGTGTGGCCAAGCTGATTTCTCCGGGACGCGGCGGACTGCCGCCGCCCACCAGAGCGACGGCGGAAGCGGTGGCATGCGGCGCGCGATAGGGGCGGACGCGAAACTGCGCGGGATCGAAACGTCCGGCCAAGGACAGCACGGCGGCGGATTCACGCGCCGCCGCGTCGTCCAGCGGCGGCATGAGACCGGGAAGCCGCGCCGCCAGCATGGACTTGCCGCTGCCCGGCGGGCCGAACATCAACAACGAATGCCCGCCTGCCGCCGCGATTTCCAGCACCCGCCGCGCTTGCGCCTGCCCCTTGATGTCGGCCATGTCGGGAAAAACCGGCGGCGCGCCGGCGCTTTTCGCCCGCGCCTGGACAAGTTCACCCTGCCCGGCAAGCCAGGCGCAGACTTCCAGCAGGGATTTCGCGCCCAACGCCTCGCCCGCCTCCGCTAGCGCGGCTTCTTCGGCGCTTTCCGCAGGCAGGACAAAACGCGTCGGCGCGCTTTTCCCTTCCGCGTCCGTTTCCTGTTGCGAAAACAACGCCATGGCAAACGCGCCGCGTATGGGCTGCAAATCTCCGGAAAGCGAAAGTTCGCCCGCGAATTCGTACGTCTGGAACTGGCCATTCAGCACAGGGGCGGGAAGCTGGCCGGAAGCGGCGAGAATGCCCAGCGCGATGGGCAGGTCGTAACGTCCGGATTCCTTGGGCAGATCGGCGGGCGCCAGATTGACGGTGATGCGCCCCAAGGGAAAATCAAAGCCGGAATTACGAATGGCGGCACGCACCCGGTCACGCGCTTCCTTGACCTCGGTATCGGGCAAACCTACCAATGTAAACAGGGGAACGCCTGGCTCCAAATGCGCCTCAACCCGCACCCGCGGGGCGCGCAGGCCGTCGACGCCACGGCACCAGAGACTGGCGAGCGGCATGATGCGGCGATTATGCCTCGTCCTTATCCCGTAACGCCTGCTCCAGCGTCACCAGACGGGCTTCCAGCGCATGCAGCTTTTCGCGGGTGCGATTCAGGATTTCCGTCTGAACATCGAATTCCTCGCGCGTCACCAGGTACATGCGCGAAAAGAAACTGGACATCATGGCGCGGATGTTCTTTTCCATGTCCGCGATGGGGCCGGAAGCAATTATCGCGTTGATTTTGTTGGAAAAATCTTCAAAGTGTCTGGGGGTAAACATGGCTTTTCTCCGTTACAGATGGCGCGAGTCTAACATACTGTGCTGCACTGCACCATATATGTCTCGTTCATGGTTTTGCAAACATTCCGCCACCGATGGACAAGGTTTTCCGGATTGGTGCGCACCCGAAAACAGATGCACAAAACTGGTGCAGCCAAACGGCGCAAGGCGGGACAAGACGCACATTATTCAAATAATGCGCTGATTTCAAACATAAAAATTTTCTGGCATAAAGACTGCTATGCCGTCCGTGCAAGATGTTTCATGGCGCTTCATGCCTGCACGCTTTTTTTCAGCGGACGAAAAATCGGGTTTGGGCGATCAGCAACCGCACTTTTAGCGAGGAACCACTCATGAAATTTGTAACCGCCATCATCAAGCCTTTCAAGCTTGACGAAGTGCGTGAAGCCCTTTCCGCCATTGGCGTACAGGGCATCACTGTAACCGAGGTGAAAGGCTTTGGCCGTCAGAAGGGGCATACCGAGCTGTATCGCGGCGCGGAATATGTCGTTGATTTTCTGCCCAAGGTCAAAATCGAAGCCGCCATCATATTTGTTAGTATCCCAGCCAAGCCCTACAAGCAATTGTTTAAGGGTCGCGTTTCCTTTAGTAAGGTCAACTTTTTGACCTTTTTGCAGATTGATCGCCATAATGTCCTCCTAAATATATTATTTATACTTTATACGTTGACGCCGAAGTTGCCGCACAGCGCTTTCAAGCCTCCCGCAAAACCGCTGCCGATAGCGTTAAATTTCCATTCTGCTCCGTTACGGTATATTTCGGCAACGATTACCGCAGTCTCTACCGAGTAATCTTCTCCTAAGTCGTAACGAATGAGTTCCTCTTTGGATGTCTCATTAATTACACGGATATATGCATTGCTGACCTGCCCGAAATTTTGACTGCGCTTGTCAGCCTCGTGAATAGTAACAGTG
>JAITJU010000157.1 GCA_031278735.1 Zoogloeaceae bacterium | reverse complement strand
GCCTCACGCGCGGCGCGTCCCAGCGTTTCCATGTAATGCTCGATGTCTTCCATGATTTCCGGCGGCGTAAAGGAGAAGCGACGATTGTAAATCCAGGCCGTAAAATTCGCTTGTTTACGAATTGTCGGATTGTCGGCGGCCAAAACGCGCGCGCCCGCAAGCCAACGGAACGATAGCATCAGGAGAGAAGCCGCCATGCAGAAAACCGCCGCCAACGCCGTTGCCCGCCCCATACGCCTGCGCATGGATTTTGCCGCCTTGCGCCACAACTTCTCGAAAGCGCGGCAACTGGCGGGCGCGACGAAACTCTGGGCGGTAATCAAGGCCAACGCCTATGGACACGGACAATTTCAGGCGGCGCGCGCGCTGGACGATCTGGCCGACGGTTTTGCGCTCCTGGAGACGGAAAACGCCATTGCCCTGCGCGAGCGCGGACATCAAAAGCCCATCCTGCTGCTCGAAGGCTTTTTCGCGCCGCGGGAAATCGCGGCGCTGGCGCGCTTCAGACTGACGCCCGTCATTCACGATCCGGCGCAGCTGGAAATGCTGTCCGCGGCAAGCGAGCGTCCCGCCAGCGCCTATCTCAAGGTGAATACCGGCATGAACCGTCTGGGCTTTCGTCCAGAAGCGGCGGGCGCGGCGCTGCGGCAGCTGGAGGCGCTGGGCGTCCGGGATCTGACGCTGATGAGCCATTTCGCCGAAGCGGATGCGGCAACGGGCGTCGCCGCGCAACTGCGCTGTTTTCAGTCATTTGCCGAGTGTTTTCCCCACCTGCCGGTGAGCCTTGCCAATTCCGCCGCCCTGATCCGCTTCCCGGAAAGCCGGGGCGGCCCGAACGACTGGGCGCGTCCCGGCATTTTGCTCTACGGCGGCAGTCCTCTCGCCGATGTCGCGGCGCAACAGCTGGGCTTGCGCCCGGTCATGACGTTGGAAAGCAGGCTGATCGGCGTTCAGACGCTTGCCGCCGGAGATCGGGTCGGTTATGGCGGCCTGTTTCAGGCCGACAGGGATATGCGCGTCGGCATCGTGGCCTGCGGCTACGCCGACGGCTACCCGCGCCATGCGCCCACGGGAACGCCCATTGCCGCGGCGGGCGTTTTGACCCGCACTCTGGGGCGGGTCAGCATGGACATGCTGGCGTGTGATTTGTCCTGCGCGCCCGCGGCGCGGGTCGGCAGTCCCGTCACCCTCTGGGGCGACGGCGAAGGCGGCGCGGTGGCGGCGGACGCCGTGGCGGCGGCGGCGGGCGCCATCAGCTACGAGTTGTTCTGCGCCGTAACCAATCGGGCGCCCAGGGAAGAAGTCTGATCGCCGCGATCACAAGGGCTTTTGGCAGCGGCTGTCCTTGTACGGCCCGCCCACTTTTTTCCAGCCCTGCCCCAGGGACAACTGGGAGCACACGCGACTGCCGTCGATCAGGTTCATCCACCGATAATACGGCGCGGGCGCGGCCTGAAGCGCGGAGAGCGGCAACAGCAGACAGAGCGGGCAGAGAACGCGCCGCGATAGGGAAAAAAGAGACATGAGCGCAGCCTTTTCGACGGCAAGGGGGAACGCGGAATTATAGAGCAGGGGATCGGAGGCCGGGAATCGGGAAAAACGCCGGGCGATATCCGCGGAAAAAAGGGGAAAGCCGTCAGTCCGGGAAGTCCGCCTTGCGCAGCAGGAAGACATATTCATCGCCCGCCCGCGTTTCCAGCCAGGTGAAGGGAAGGCGGGGGAAGGCCGCCTCCAGCGCCTTACGGTTGTGGCCGATTTCCACGATCAGGCAGCCGTCGGGACGCAGGAATCGGGGCGCCTCGGCAATGAGGCGGCGGGTGAAGTCGAGGCCGTCCTTGCCGGAAGCGAGCGCCAGCGCGGGTTCGCGGCGGTATTCGGGCGGCAGGCGGGACATGGATTCGGCGTTCACATAGGGCGGGTTGGCGATAATCACGTCATAGCGTTCGTCCCGCAAGGCGGCAAAGGCATCGGATTCGATCAGGCGGACGCGGTTTTCGAGGCCGTATCGCGCCACGTTTTCGCGGGCGACGGCGAGCGCCTCCGGGGAAATGTCGACGGCGTCGATCCGGGCGTCGGGAAAGGCCAGCGCCGCGAGAATGGCGAGGCAGCCGGAACCGGCGCACATGTCCAGCACGCGAAGGACGGCTTCCGGCGCGGCGACCCAGGGCGAGAGCGCCTCTTCCAGCAATTCGGCGAGGAAGGAGCGCGGAATGATGACCCGCTCGTCGACCCGGAAGCAATGCCCGGCAAGCCAGGCTTCCCCGGTGAGATAGGCGGCGGGCAGGCGTTCTTCCACCCGGCGGCGGCAGAGGTTCAATATCTCCTCCCGCTCCTGCGGCAACAGGCGGGCGTCGAGAAAGGGTTCGAGCGTGTCTTGCGGCAAGTGGAGCGCGCAAAGCGCGAGATAGACCGCTTCATCCCAGGCGTTGTCCGAGCCGTGCCCGAAATGAAGCCCGGCCTCGGCAAAACGACTGACGGCAAAGCGCAGGCAGTCGCGCAGGGTGAGAAGTTCGCTTGCGGCAATATCGAACAGGGCGGCGCGGGTCATAGTTCCATTCCGATTTGCGCGGCGTGGGCGGCGGGGGGTTTGCGAAACTCCGGGAGGACGGCAGGAAGATCGCTTGCCCGCAGCAAAGGGCCGCGCAGGACTTCTTCGAGCAGGGCGGCCTGTTGGGGGTGCAGGGCCAGCGTGCGCGTCAGAAGATTCAGCAAACGCAGGAGTTCGCTCGTGTATTCGCTCGTCCAGGCGGCAGGCGCGATGTCGTCCAGCGGCGAGGATTTTTTGCCCTTCCTTTTCGCCATGCGGTAGCCGAGCCAGGATTGCGCCACCTTCAGGCCGGAGACTTCGTATTGCCATATCGCGGCCTCCACGGGGCCGAATTCACCGTCGCCGACGCGGAGAATTCTCCTGGCTTCCTCGTGCTCGAAGCGATCGGGCAATTGTCCGGCGGGAACGGCCTTGAGGCACTTTATAACCGGGGCAGGCCAGTTCTGGCCTTCGGCGAAACGCTCGCCGAAGGTGTGCAGGTAGAGAAGTTCGCGCCCGACGGCGGCGACGCTTTTGAACAGCCTGGCGTCTTTTGTCAGAGGAATGCGCAATTCGCGGCTGCCGAGTTCTTCGTGAAAGCGGGCGGTGAAGGCGGGCTGCGCCAGCAAGCCGTAGAGATAGGCGGCGAAGTCTTCCGGGGAAACGTCCGCGCCCTGCGTGTCGGAGAGGATTTTCAACAGTTGCGGGTGCAGATTGGGCAGTTCCGCCTTGGCGTCGCGGTAAAGGGGAAGGATGTCTTTCGCGCCGCGCCCGGAGAAGAAATCCAGATCCGGGACTTCCGCGCTGACGGTCAGGGCGGGGCCATTTCCCGGTACCTTGGTGAGGAGGCTGGCGAAGAAAAGCTGCCGGTCAGATGCCGTGCGCCAAAGGTCAGGGCGCAGATAATCGCCCACGCGATTGTCCGCGATCAGGTATTGCCGATCGAAGGAGCGATAACCATAGCGCCGGATGGCTTCGGGTTGCGCCTCTGGTGGCAAGTCTTGCAAGGGCGTCAGTTTGGTAGGTTCCATCAGGAGGGGATACACGGATTTTTGCACGTCACGATCCCGGCTTTTCCTGAAAATTTCCGCTTGGTCGGGCGCGGCGAGCAGTTGCCGCCAACGTTCCCGCAAGACATCTTCCGTCGGACCAATCGGCCAGGTGCGTTTGGCTTGCGCCCCGGAATGTTGCCACGGCATCAAGTCGGTCAAGAGCGGCCAATCGAAATACGCGCCGCGTCCGGCGGGACGAAAAGGCGCGTCCCATGTGTCCGGGCAGTCCTCGAACGTCAGATCGGCGAGGGATTGCAGGCTTTCCAGTTGATGCAGCTTCGCGGCGCGGCTCCCCTCGATGCGGGCGTAATGGGTTTTCGCCGGAACGTCCGGGCGCGGCCCCTTGTAGCGCGCGGCAATCGTGATGGCGACCGGCGTCTGGATGGCGAAGATGTTGTCGTCCTGCCGCGTGCCGCGTCCTTCGCCGCCCAGGTCGATGATCCAGATTTCATCGCAGAGCGTGCGCATGTGCTGGCGCATGCCGAGAAAGGCGTCGCCGTCGAGGAACGAGCTGGCGGTGATGAGGCTGACGATGCCGGGGCCGTTGGCCAGCGCGTGCTCGAAGGTCTTCCACAGACACCAGCGCCAGAAATAGATGTACAGGTTATAGAGGTTTTTGAGGCTGCCGCCTTTACCCGCTTTTTTCACGGGGTCGATGAAGTCGGCAAGAATGGCGTCCGCCCCGGTTTTGCTTTCTCCCCATCGCACCCAGCCGCCGGTCATGGCGAGGTTGTCCCTGGTTGCCGCCGCGTGGCGGTCATAGGGCGGATTGCCCAGGCAGACGAGGACGGGCACGGTGTCCTTTACCCGTTTGGCGCGGTGGTGCTCCAGGCCAATGGGTTGGTAGAGGAGCGGGAGTTCGGGGATTTTTTCGTGCGGGGATTCCAGGGTGTTGTTCAGGATGATTTGTACGCCGTCCGGGGGCCGATCTCCTCCGTATTGCTGCAACATGCGCGTGAGCCGCAAGGCGGCTACTGCGTAGGGGCCGACCATCAGTTCAAAGCCGTAGAGGAGGTTGCCCAGCAGCGAGGCGCGGGCGGGCAGCGCGCCGGGGCCTTCTTCGCGGTGCACGGTTTCCATGGCGTGTTCGATGACGCCGAGCAGATAGGTGCCGGTACCGGCGGCGGGGTCGAGCACATTGACGCCGCCAGAGGCGAAGCCCACTTTTTTGCCCAGCTTCGTCCGCAGGATTTCGTCGATGAGGCAGACCTGCGCTTTCACGACTTCCACCGGAGTGTAATAGACGCCCGCGTTCCGGCGCAGATCGGGGTCGTATTCGGCCAGGAAATCCTCATAGAAATTGAGCCAGGGGTCGCGCCTGCCGCCGCTCATCGTGCCGGGCGGCACGCGGTGGATGACGCGCATGAGCATGTCCAGCGAGGCGCCGAGGCGCTTTTTTACTTGCGGGTCGGTGAGGAGTTGCAGCGCGCGGGCGAGTAGTCCGTTGGCGTTGGTGAGGGCGGCTACGGCTTCGTCGACGAGAAGTGTGTCGCTGCCGTTGGATCGCGCCAGCAGGAGGGAGAAGGTGACGGTCTGCGCGTAGGCGTCGGCAAAACGCGGGTTGTCCGCGCCGGGAAAGAGATAGCGCCGCCAGTCGGCGGCGGCGGCTTCCACGGCGGGAACGCGATGTTCGAGCGCGTCGAGCACATCGTCCTTCAGGGCGCGGCAAAGCGGCGCGAGAAATTCGGCAAGCTGTTTCGCGTTGCCGGGAACAATGGGGTCCCAGGAGAGGAAATCGCGCAGAAGCAGGGCGAGCTGGCGGGCGCTTTCGGTATCGACGGCGGCCTGGCCGATGGCGCGGGGGTCTTGCGGCAGGCGCAGGTCGCGCGCCGACGCGCCCATGCGGTACAGGCGGAATTCGCGCCCGTCGCTGTAAAGGATGTTGGGCAGGTTGCGGAAGCGTTGCCATTGCCGCTTGTCGTGTCCGCTGAAACAGGCGGCGTCCGCGCCCTTGCCGGGCGCCTTGAGTTCGACGTATCCGCAAAGGAGTTTGTCGCGGGCAACGCTGTAATCGGGACGCCCCACGCCGTTTTCCAGCAGGGTTTCGCCGATGGGGAGAACGTCAAGCCCCATTTCCCGCCCGGCCTCGCGCAGGAGTTGCTCAAAAGGGGCGCGAAGCTGCTCTTCCGGCTCGCCCGTCACGGCGGCGGAAAATTTTTCGCGAACGGCCTGGGCGAATCGACGGAGCGGCTGGGACATGCGGGACATGTTCCGGTTCAACCCAACAGCATCCGTTCCAGCGCCCGCTCGTAAATCCGGGCGAGCGTCGGCAGGCAATCGAGCGCGACGCGCTCGTCGATCTGGTGGCTCGTGGCGTTTTCCGGGCCGAATTCCAGCAGTTGCGGGCAAATGGCGGCGATGAAGCGGCCATCGGAGGTGCCGCCGGTAGTGGAAAATTCCGGCGTCAATCCGGTTTCTTCCCGGATCGACTGGCAAAGCGCCGCGGCCAATTCCCCTCTGGGCGTCAGGAAGGGGCGCGCGCCCAATGTCCATTCGAGTTCGTATTCCAGCCCGTGCCGGTCGAGGATGTCCGCAAGACGCCGTTGCAGGTCTTCCGGCTTGCTGGCGGCGGAAAAGCGGAAATTGAACCGTATTTCCGCAAAGGCCGGGATGACGTTGTTCGCGCCGACGCCCGCGTGGATGTTGGAAACCTGCCAGGAAGTGGGCGGAAAATATTCGTCGCCCGCGTCCCAGGCCGTCGCCGTCAGTTCGGCGAGCGCCGGGGCCAGCGCGTGGATCGGGTTTCTCCCCTTTTCGGGATAGGCGATATGGCTTTGAATGCCCTTGACCGTGAGCCGACCGGAAAGCGAGCCGCGCCGCCCGTTCTTCACCGTGTCGCCCAGCCGGGCAAGCGAAGTGGGTTCGCCGACGATGCAGCAGTCGATCGTCTCGCCCCGCGCTTGCAGGGTTTCCACGACCGCGCGCGTGCCGTCCTCCGCGTCGCCTTCCTCGTCGGAGGTCACGAGAAAGGCAATGGAGCCGGGATGTTCGGGATGCGCATTGATGAAATTTTCCGCCGCCGCGAGCATGGCGGCCAGGGAAGCCTTCATGTCCGCCGCGCCGCGCCCGTAAAGAAAGCCGTCGCGCAGCGCGGGGGAAAAGGGCGGCGAAGTCCAGGCGGAAAGCGGGCCGGGCGGCACCACGTCGACATGCCCGGCAAAACAGAACACCGGCCTGGCGTTGCCGCGCCGCGCCCAGAGGTTGCGGGTTTCGTTGCGGTCGATGGCCTCGCAGGAAAATCCGAGCGGCAGGAGACGCGCGCGGATCAGGTCAAGCGCGCCGCCGTCCGCCGGGGTGACGGAAGGACAGGCGATGAGCGCGCAGGCCAGATCGAGGACGGCGGGGGTTGTCATCGGAAAAGGAAGGCCGCGCGAGGATTCAATGGCTGCGAATCATGGTGCCGACGCCGTGGTCGGTGAGAATTTCCAGCAGCAGGGCGTGCTCGGTGCGGCCATCAATGATGTGTACGCTCTTGACGCCGTTTTTCGCCGCTTCCAGCGCCGAGGCAATCTTCGGCAACATGCCGCCGGAAAGGGCGCCGTCGGCCGCCATGTCGTCAATGTCCTTGGGGGTGATGCCGGTCAGCAGGCGGCCATTTTCATCCAGCACGCCCGGCGTGTTGGTCAACAGCACGAGCTTTTCCGCCTTCAGGATTTCCGCGATTTTGCCGGCGACGACATCGGCGTTGATGTTGTAGGTCTCGCCGCCCGCGCCCACGCCAATCGGGGCAATCACCGGAATGAACGCGCCGGAGTCCAGCAGGCCGATGAGCGAGGGGTCAATGGCGGTAATGTCGCCCACCTGACCAACGTCGATCAGATCGCCGGGGTTTTCCTTGTTGGGCAGGAGCAGCTTTTTGGCGCGAATCAGGCCGCCGTCCTTGCCGGTCAGCCCCACTGCCTTGCCGCCCGCCTGATTGATCAGATTGACCACATCCTTGTTGACCTGGCCGCCCAGCACCATTTCCACGACATCCATGGTCTCCGCGTCGGTAACGCGCATCCCCTGGATGAATTCGCCCTTCTTGCCCACGCGCGCCAGCAGGCGCTCAATCTGCGGGCCGCCGCCATGCACCACCACCACATTCATGCCCACCAGCTTCAGGAGCACCACATCGCGGGCAAAACCCTGTTTCAGCTTCTCTTCCGTCATGGCGTTGCCGCCGTATTTGACGACGATGGTCTTGCCGTGAAACTTGCGGATGTACGGCAATGCTTCCGCCAGAATGCCCGCCTTGACGGCGGCGCTGACGCCAGAAACGGATTCGGTGGACATGGAAAAAAGCTCCAGAAAAACGGGGTTCGGCCATCCGTTTTCCGCCCGCGAAGGCGCGGACGAAAAACGGATGCGGCGCGCTCAACGCAAGGTATATCCGGCCAGCAAACGCAGCAGCTCGGCTTCGTCGTAAGGCTTGCCCAGATAATGATTGGCCCCGATGTCCATTGCCAGCGAGCGGTGCTTGTCGGCGGTGCGCGAGGTAATCATGATGACCGGAATCTTGTCCAGACGATGATCGGCGCGAATGTTGCGCACCAGATCGAAGCCGTCCATGCGCGGCATTTCGATGTCCGAAAGGATGACGTCCGGGATGAACTCGACCAGCTGCTCCAGCGCG